>NZ_JBSGCY010000004.1:0-122785 GCF_053602115.1 Nocardia sp. NPDC004582
ATGGGCCCGCGCAAGGCCGCCTCGGCGACGGCGAGCCAGTGGCCCGCCGAGCGGGGCGCGCGGGCCAGCAGGACCGCGCCGCGCGCGAGGGTTTCGTCGGCGAACCGCCGGTAGCGGGCGGCCTGATCCTGGTCGGTGAGCGCGGATGCGGTGAGCAGGGCCTCGGCGAGAACCGAAGTGCCCGAAGGGGTTGCGCCGTCCAGGGGGTCGCGGGGGCGGGTCAGCAGGGTTTCGGCGTCGTCGGCGGTGTCGAACCAGCTGCCCGGGGTATCGGCGTCGGCGAAATGGGTGATGGCCGCGTCGAGTACGCGCCGCGCCTCGGCGAGCCAGTCCCCTCCGGTGGTCTGGTGCAGCGCGAGTAGTCCCAGTGCGAGCCAGGCGTAGTCCTCGAGCACGCCCGCCGCCGTGCCGGGCACGCCGCCCAGCGAGGCACGGCAGACGCGGCCGTCGGTCACGTGGGTGTCCAGCAGGTACCGGGCGCACCGCGCGGCGGCCGCGGTCCACTCCGGATGCCCGTGTGCGGCACCGGCTTCCGCGAGCGCGACGATCGCCATACCGTTCCAGGCGGTGACCACCTTGTCGTCGCGTTCGGGCTGTGGCCGCCGTTCCCGCGCCTCGGACATGGCCGCCCGGATCGTCTCGAACCGCTCATGGTCGACGGGCTCGGGATCGGTGTATCGCGTCAGCACCGAGGTGCCGTGCTCGAATGTCCCCGCAGTCGTGACACCGAAAATCTCTGCGGCCCACGCCCCGTCGAGTGCCCCGAGCACCCCGTTGAGTTCCGCTGGCGTCCAGACGTAGGTGGCCCCCTCGACCCCGGGCTGCCCCGGTTCGAGGTGGGTGTCGGCGTCCAGCGCGGAGGCGAAGCCCCCTTGTTCGGTCCCCAGATCGGTGATCAGGAACTGCACGGTCTCGCGAGTCACCCGCAGTGCCAGCGATTCTCCGCCGCGCTCGCCATCGGGCGTGTCGAGCCCACGCCGGGCCAGGTGCGCGTACACCCGCACCAGTTGCGCGTTGTCGTACAGCATCTTCTCGAAGTGCGGCACCACCCACGCCGCGTCCACCGAATACCGCGCGAATCCCCCGCGCAGCTGGTCGTAGATCCCGCCCCGCGCCATCGACTCACAGGTGAACGAAACGGTCTGCAGCACACCGAGATCCCCGGTCAGCTCATAATGGCGCAGCAACCCCTCCAGCAAGGCCGACGGCGGGAACTTCGGTGCGCCCCCGAATCCCCCGTGCTGCGCGTCGACGTCCTTCGATACCGCCCCGACCGCGTGCCGCACCAAGTCGGCGCTGATCCCCACCCCCGCGTCCGGCAATCCCGCCGTCTGCTGCCGCAGCGCCTCCCCCACCTGCGCCGCCGCCGTGTTCACCTCGTCCCGCCGATTCCGCCACGTCTCCCCCACCGCGGTCAGCACCTGCGCGAACGACGGCATCCCGTGCCGAGGCGTCTTCGGGTAGTACGTCCCGCAATAGAACGGCTCCCCCGTCGGCGTCAGGAAGCACGTCATCGGCCACCCGCCCTGCCCGGTCATGGCCACCGTCGCGTTCATGTACACCGCGTCCAGATCGGGCCGCTCCTCCCGATCCACCTTGACGCACACGAAGTTCTCGTTCATGAGCGCGGCCGTCTCCGCGTCCTCGAACGACTCGTGCGCCATCACATGGCACCAGTGGCAACTGGCGTATCCGATGGACAGCAGAATCGGCACATCCCGCTCGGCCGCCTCCGCCAGCGCCTCCTCTCCCCACTCCTGCCAAGCCACCGGGTTCCCGGCGTGCTGGCGCAGGTAGGGCGACGTGGCACCACCTAATCGGTTCATGTCCGCCAGCCTTCCACACCGGTCACCTTCGATCCAGGCAGTGCGGATCAGGCAGGATTGACTTCTCCCGCACTACAGGCTGTCCGGTCGCAAGGCTGCCCGCCTCACCCGTTACAGGTGAGATCGATACCGCGTCCCTGACGTCAGGGGCCGGACCCACCGACTCCTTCTGCTCGGCCGCATAGGCCAAGATGGGTACATCCGATCCCGGCCCGAAACCTTCGATCAGGCAGGTGCATATGCGATTTCTTCGTACCGAACGACATGACTCCGTTCAGACCATCTGGCTCGACAATCCGCCCTACAACTTCCTCACCGAGGAGGTGATGGGCGAGCTGCTCGATGAGCTCCGCGCGCTGGACGCCGATCCAGAGGTGCGGGCGGTCGTGCTCACCAGCGCGGTCGAGGGCGTTTTCGTCAGCCACTACTCGGTCGCGGAGATCCTGGCGGGGGTGCAAGCCGCCCCGGTCGGTCTCAACCCGCGCACCGCCGTGGCCGCGCTGGTGGCCAGCAGGATCGCCGATTCGGTGCCGGGCGCGGCCGCCGGGCTCGCGCGGGCCGGCGCCGGTGGTGTGGCGAATCTGCGCCGCTACCACGAGGTGTGCGCGATCATGCGGGAGTCGAGCACCGTCTTCGTCGCGGCGGTCAATGGCCGCGCGCTCGGCGGCGGCTGCGAACTGGCGCTGGCCTGTGACATCCGGTTGATGGCCGAGGGGCCGTTCGAAATCGGCCAGCCCGAGATTCTCGTCGGCATCATCCCCGGTGGCGGCGGCACCCAGATGCTGAGCCGGCTCCTCGGCCCCGCTCGCGCGCTGGAACTCTGCCTCGAGGGGGCGCCGATCACGCCGCGGGAAGCCCGGGACATCGGGCTGGTGCACCGGCTCGTGGCGCCGGAGGACCTGCTGTCGGAGGCCCGATCCACCGCGGCCCGACTGGCGAAGCGCTCACCGACGGCCGTCGCCGCCATCAAACACGCTGTCTACGAAGGCGGTTCGACCTCATTGGACAAGGGGCTGCGGATCGAACAGGCGCAATTCCTCACCGCCGCATCGACGCCGTCGGCCCAGCGCGCGATGGCCACCTACCTCGCGGACATCGAGGAGACCATTGCCGCGGGGGGCGATATGTCCGAGTTCGTCGCCACCAAACTCCCCGACTGGGTCGCCGGCACCAAGGCCGACTTCGCCGAATAACTCGACGACCTCAACCTCGTCTGAATCGACCAGCAGGTCAGCTGCCGCAATTCCGGAAGTTCGCGCGGATCCTGCGGGACAATTCCTGGGAAGCCGCGCCCGCGGAATCGCGATCGAGCGCGATCAGATCGGTGAAAGCCGGGGAACCATGCGCGTATTCGAGCACTACGGCACCGTCCGGCTGTCTCTGATCGCTCTCCTGACCGGCTTGGTGATCGCCACCGCGGCCCCGTCGACCGCCGTGCCCGACGATCCGGGCCGAATCGACACCGGTACCTACACCTCGGGTGCGCTGACCTACGCCTACGAGACGTTCATCCCCGGTGACCTGCCCGCGAACCCCGCGCTGGTGGTCATGATCCATGGGTGTAAGACCACCGCCGAGCAGCAGCGTCGCGCCAATCTCCTGGATCCGATCGCCCGCAGCGGCGGGTTCGTGGTCCTCTACGTCGACGGCAGCCCGTTCCATCTGCTGCAACAGCGATGCTGGTCGGGGCTGCTCGCACCCGCCGCCGAAAGCCGGACGTCCGGAGACGCCGCCGCGATCGCGGCCATGACCCGGCTCGCCATCGAGCGCTACCACGTCGATTCCGATCGGGTCTACGCGTTGGGGATGTCCTCCGGGGCCTATGAGACCACGCTGCTGGGCGCGTATTTCCCGGACCTGTTCGCCGCCATCGGCGTGCACTCGGGCGCGGCGTTCGATCATGGCGCGCTCGGCTGCGTGGGCCCTTACCTGCCGACCGTCACCACCGAACACCTTGCGGCACAGGCGTTCTCCGCCGAGGGCCGGTATCGCAGGGTGCTTCCGGTCATCGGATTCCACGGCGACGCCGATACCTCGGTGCCCTACGAATGCGGGCGCGGGGTCATCGAGCAGTGGCGGCAGACCGACAATATGGTGCTCGCCGCACAGGCCGACCCACACGGGATTTCGCCACAGCCGACCGGGCTTGCCGACGGTGTCGCCGACGTACCCGACGGTCGTTCCTACACCGTCGAGTCCTGGCGGCAGCACGAATCGGACTGTCCCACTCTGCGATTGTGGACGATCCACGGCATGGCGCACTACTGGTCGGGCGGTTCGGCCGAACCCGACGCCGCCGAGTTCACCGACGCGCGGGGCCCGAACGCCTCGCGGGCGGCGTGGGAGTTCTTCGCCCGCATCCACCGCACCGACACTGGCTTCCGCTGCGAATGACCTCACCGGATGGGGTCGGATAGCCGAAGCTGCGGCCCGCTACCTCCGGGGACTCAGGAATTCGGTCAAGGCCGCCGCGACCGCGTCCGGATTCTCCAATTGCGGATAGTGCCCGGTGACCGGTGGTTCGTCGAGCACGGTGATCGTCGCGTGCGGCAGGCGCTCGCGCAGCCGGGGCAGCACGTGGCCGCCGCTGACCGGGTCGGCGGGACCCCAGACGAACAGCATCGGCCCGGGATACCGCTCGAGCGCCGTGCGCCAGCGGTCCGCGTGCTCGCGGCGCTCGTCGATGTAGCGCAGCAGCCGATGCTGGACGCGTTTGCCCTCGCCCATGGTGGTGGCCAGCCACATGTCGTGCAGCAGTTCATCGCTCACCGGGCGACCGAGGATCTCCCGCAACGACTTCCGGTACATCCGCTCGCCGGCCAGATGCTGGGCCACGGCGCCGAGCGGACCGTGCAACAGCCGCTGGACGCGGGTGGGCCGGTGCAGGTCCGGATACAGCCCGCCATTGAGGAAGGCGGCCGCGGTGATCCGGTTCGCGTCGCGGTGCAACAGTTCCTGCGCGACCGAGACGCCGTAGTCGTGGGCCACCAGCGCGGTCGACTCGATGCCCAGCCGCTGCCACAGCGCCTCCACGATGGACGCCTGCTCGGTGAGCAGATATTCGTGGCGCGCCGGTTTCGCACTGGCCCCGAATCCGAGCAGGTCGAGTGTGGTGACCCGGCAACCGGATTCGACCAGCCGCGGCACGATCGGGGCCCAATCGTGCGACGAGGTCGGAAAGCCGTGCAGCAGCGTCACCGGACGCCCGTCGACCGGTCCGTCCTGTCGATGGAAGATGTCGTGACCGGTGATTCCACCGGCGATCCATTCCTCGAGTCTGGGGTGCACCGTCCCGGATCCTCCTGATCTCGGCCGCAAACACAGCGATCCCAGTGTGCCCGAAACACCCGCGCCGAGATCACCCAGCCGGCGGCGAACGCCACCCAGCTCCCGCGGTCCGGGGCGCGATGGAAGCCGAATCGATATCGCGAGCCGTCTTCATCCGCGGCTCGATCCATGAAAGTCTCGAATAGCTGGGAGATAGCTATAGGACTGGTGGCAGGGGTTCGCCCGCCCCGGTCTTCCCGCGGAGCACTGTCGATCACCGGGACTCCCGGTGGAACAGGAGGCATGCAGTGAGCACGTCGACCGACCCGAGTCAGTACATTCTCGACCAGCAAGAGCGGGCCGCCGCCGCCCTGCCCTTCGGTGACAACACCGACCAGCAGGACGCGGACCGCGGATTCATCGCCGCGCTCGAACCCGGCGTGGTCACCGATGCCGACGGGAAAGTGGTCTGGGACAACGACTCCTACGGGTTCCTCGACGGGGCGTGCCCGGCGTCGGTGCATCCCAGTCTGTGGCGGCAGTCCGGGCTGAACATCCGGCAGGGCCTGTACCAGGTGACCGAGGGGATCTATCAGATCCGCGGACTCGACCTGTCCAATATGACCCTGATCGAGGGCCGGACGGGCGTGATCGTGATCGACCCGCTCATCTCCGCCGAGACCGCGAAGGCGGGCCTCGACCTGTACCGCGCCCACCGCGGCGACAAGCCGGTGACCGGTTTGATCTACACCCACTCCCATGTCGACCATTTCGGCGGCGCGCTGGGTGTGACCACCCAGGAAGATGTGGACACGGACCGCTGCCCGGTCATCGCCCCCGCCGGATTCCTCGAACACGCGGTGGCCGAGAACGTCTACGCCGGAACCGCGATGGCCCGCCGCGCCGCCTACATGTACGGCGCGGCCCTGCCCCGCGGGCCGCGGGGCCAGGTGGGCGCGGGCCTCGGGCAGACGACCTCGACCGGCACCGTCACGCTGATCGCACCGACGCACGACATCACCGAGACCGGTCAGGAAATGACCGTCGACGGCGTCCGCATCGTCTTCCAGATCACGCCCGGCACCGAGGCGCCGTCGGAGATGAACTTCTACTTCCCCGACCACCGCGCACTGTGCATGGCGGAGAACGCGACTCACACCCTGCACAACCTGCTGACCCTGCGCGGCGCGCTGGTGCGCGACCCGCACGTGTGGTCGCAGTACCTGACCGAGTCGATCAACCTCTTCGGCTACGACTCCGATGTCGTCTTCGCCTCCCACCACTGGCCGACCTGGGACACCGAACGCCTGGTGGAATACCTCGCGCAGCAACGGGACCTGTACGCCTACCTGCACGACCAGACCCTGCGCCGGCTGAACCAGGGCTATGTCGGCAGTGAGATCGCCGAGACCATCGAACTGCCGCCCGCCATCGCCGGGGCCTGGCACTCGCACGGCTACTACGGTTCGGTCAGCCACAATGTGAAGGCCATCTACCAGCGCTACATGGGCTGGTTCGACGGCAATCCGGCGCACCTGTGGGAGCACCCGCCGGTCGAATCCGCCACCCGGCACGTGGAATTCATGGGCGGCGCCGACGAGGTGCTGCGCAAGGCCCGGGTGGCCTTCGACAACGGCGACTACCGCTGGGTGGCGCAGGTGGTCAACTACGTCATCTTCGCCGACCCGTCCAACGAGGCCGCGAAGACCTTGCTGGCCGGCACCTACGACCAGCTGGGCTATGGCGCGGAGAACGCCACCTGGCGCAACTTCTTCCTGATGGGCGCCTACGAGCTGCGCAACGGGAATATCGGCACGCCGACGCAGACCAACTCCGCGACCATCATGGCGGCCCTGAGCATCGACCAGGTCTTCGACGCGTTGTCGCTGCGCCTGGACGGCCCCAAGGCCTGGCATGAAAAGGCGGTCAGCGACTGGGTTTTCACCGATGAGAAACGCACCCACCGCCTCGAACTGCGCAACGGCGTGCTCATCCACTACGACCGCCGCGACGGCGACAAGCTCCCGCCCGCCGAAGTCACCTTCACCCTCACCCGTGCCACCTTGATCGGCGTCCTGCTCGCGGGTCAGGACCTGAGCGCCGCGCTACAGTCCGGCGCCCTCGCCATCGACGGCGACGCCCAGAGCTTCGTCAAACTCACCGCCCTGTTCGACCAGCCCAACCCGGACTTCGCCATCGTCACCCCCGACTAGCGCACGCGTCCCATCCCGGGGTGAGCAGCGCTCTCCCCGGGATGGCGGTGGCGGCTCGCCGAGCATCTCGGCGCGAGCGGAGGGGGCAGCGGCCGTGAGGCCGTAGGGTGGGGTGCGAAGTTGTCGGCCCGGGTCAGTCGGATTCCGGTGACCCGGCGCCACTGGCGGGATGTGTTCCGATGGGCCCTGCACGACAGACCACTGTCCGACACGAGCAGAGCGGGTTCAGCGCGGCACGGGAGGCGGAGCGGGCCGCCGAAGAGGAGCGGAACATCCTGGCCGCTCACACCGTCGCGGGTCACGCGCTCGATGCCGAAGACTGCGCGTTCCTCCTCCGGATGCTCGGTTTGTCCGTGACCGCCGCGGCCGACACGCTAGGATCTGGCGACCCGATACCGGACATAGCACGCTGACAGTACGAAATGCCGAGGACCATGAGCCGCTTTCTTTCCGCCGTCGCAATGGTCTTCGGAGGGGCGGCGCTATTGAGCGGCCTGACCGCGCCGGTCGCCGGGGCGGACGCCGATCCGGCGCGGGCCGAAGGCAAGTCGCTGGTGGTCATGGGCGATTCGAATACCGCGAATGCCACCTGGTCCACGATGCAGCCCCAGCCCACCGGGGTGGCGTGCCCGCATCTGCCCACCTCCTGGCCGACCCAGCTGGCGGACCGGATGGGATTGTCGGCGACCAAGGACGTCGAGGATGTCTCCTGTGTCGGCGCGTACATGTGGCGGCACGGTGAGGACCGGTTCTGGACGGCCCTGACCGAGGCGCGGCAGGCGGCCGCGAACGGCGCGTTCGGCCCGCGGACCAAGGCGGTACTGCTCCAGTTCGGTTTGAACGACGCCTGGGGCGCCGACCACGCGGCCCAGAACGAGCTGGTGCCGTGCCTGCTCGACGTGCTGCGCGGATGCAGCACGGCCGACGCGGCCGTCAACGCCAATCCGCCCGCGCTGCTCACCGGTCAGGACTACGTCGACCACCTGCGCGACATCATCACCTACATCCGCTACTACGCGCCGAACGCGCGCATCGTCCTGGTCGGGTACCAGGAACTGCACACCCCCGGCAGCGACGCGATCTGCATGGGCGTGCTGGGCGTCCCGGTCGGCCTGCCGCACGCGAGCGCGGTCACCGATGTCTTCGACAGCCTCCGCCAGGCCCCGCGCGACGCCGCCGCCGCGCTCGGCGTGGAGTACTTCGATGCCGCCGCGGTCACCGCGGGCCACGGCCTGTGCTCCCCCGACCCGTGGCTGAACGGAATCTTCACCCCGGGCCCCGACTGGTACGGGCAGCCCGGCCACCCGACCGTGCAGGGGGACGCCGCCGTCGCCCAGGGCCTGCACCAGTTCCTCTCCGAACCCGCCCCGGCCCCGGCTCGCTGAGCGGATATCCGGCCGTCCGACGGCCCCGATGACGAAGGCTCCCAGCCGAATACGGAATTCGGGTGGGAGCCGGTTCACGCGTGCGAGCTCCTAGGGCACGACGACGTCGATGTTGGCGGGGATATTGGCGCGGTCGGTGCGGATGGTCAGGTGGACCCGCCCGGCTCCGGTGTTGACCGGGAAGATCGCCGGACGAATGCTGCTCTGCCCCGCGGGGATGAAGCGGGTGACGCTGCCCTGCTGGCCGGTGTCGGCGTTGTTCCAGTCGACGATGGCGTTGACGTCGCAGGCCAGTAGCTGCGGGCCCCACTCACCCACCGGCGAGAAGCCCTGGCTGATGCGCAGGATCACCGAGTGCGAGGCGCCCGGCGCCTCGGAGTACTGGTAGAGCGGGCCGTCGAAAGCCGTACCGCCGGTGGTGAACATGCCCGCGCACACCCCATTGCCGAGGGTGAAGACCGGGCTCGTGTTGAAGCTGCTCTGCGCGCAGGAGCGCGGTTCCACATTCGACCAGCCCAGCTGACAGGGGCTGCCGTCGGAATCGGCGCCGGCCGGTGCGGCGGCGACGGCCACGCCCGCGCCGAGGATGGCAACGGCGGTCAAGCTATTGATCGTTCGTTTCATCATCGGCCAATCCTCACAGCCGACACCGGGTCGATGTCAACCATGTCCGGGGCGTGTCCCCGTTCGATTCTCGCGAAAGTTGCGGAGCCAAGACCGTTTTCGTGCAGGCCATCACCCTTGCCGATACCTATACCCCCAAAGGGTATGAGAAGTGTCACAGTGCTCGGGGCTGTATTCGCATACCCCATGGGGGTACCAATGGACGGGTTGGAACAGCCCGTGGCCGCCCCGGCCCGATACCTCTGTCAGGGAGTGATTCCTATGTCCACCCACACCTCCGCGCCACCCTCGTCGCGGCGCTGGATCGCCTTGGGGCTCATCGCCCTCGCCCAGTTCATCGTCATCATGGACACCTCGATCATCGGCGTCGCACTGCCGGAAATGCAGGACGCGCTGGGGTTCTCGCAGGAGAACCTGTCCTGGGTCTTCAATGCCTACGTGGTCGTCTTCGGCGGCCTGCTGCTGCTCGGCGGCAAGCTGTCCGACATCGTCGGCGCCCGGCGGATCTTCCAGACCGGCTGGGGCGTCCTCGCGGTCGGCTCGCTGGTCGCCGGGCTCGCCGGAAACGCCGCGGTGGAACTGATCGGGCGCGGCGTGCAGGGCGCGGGCGCGGCCCTCATCGCGCCGTCGGCACTGACCCTGCTGATGATGCTGTTCGGCGGCAACCCGGGCGAGCTGACCAAGGCCTTCGCCGTCTACGGCGCCGCCGCGCCCGCGGGCGGCACCGCCGGGGTGTTCCTCGGCGGCCTGATCACCCAATATGCCTCGTGGCCTTGGGTTTTCTACATCAATATCCCGATCGCCCTGGTAGCGCTGCTGGCCGCTCCGGCCCTGGTGCCCGATGGCGCGATGGCCCCGCACGCGTCGGTGGATCTGCTCGGCGCGGCGACCGCGACCCTCGGCCTCGGCGCGGCGGTCTTCGCCGTGGTGCGCGGCGACTGGTCCGCCACCTCCACCTGGGTGGTGCTGGCCGCGGCCGTCGCCCTGCTCGGCGCGTTCATCGCGATCCAGGCCCGCCGCCGCGAACCGCTCATGCCGCTGAGCATCTTCCGCGCACCCGACCTCGGCGCGGCCAACCTCGCCCAGGTGCTGCTGGGCGCGGCGTGGGTGCCGATGTGGTTCTTCCTGAACCTGTATCTGCAGCAGGTGCTGGGCTATTCGGCGTTCCCGTCGGGCGCGGCGCTGCTGCCCATGACCGCGCTGATCATGGTCGGCATGATCGCGATCTCGCCGAAACTGTTCGCCCGCTTCGGCGCTCGCACCATGACGGTCTCGGGCCTGGCCATCCTGGCGGCGGGACTGGCGTGGCTGTCGTTCATCCGGCCCGACGGCAACTTCTGGATCGATGTGCTGCCCGGTTCGCTGGTGGCGGCGCTGGGCATGTCGCTGGCCTTCATTCCCACACTGCAGACGGCCATTTCGGCCGCGCCGCCACAGGAGGGCGGTCTCGCCTCGGGCATCGTGAACACCGGCTACCAGATCGGTTCGGCCCTGGGCCTGGCCGCGGTCACCGCCATCGCGGCGAACGCGGGCGCGGACCGGCTCGGTGACACCGGCGCCCTGACCGACGGCTTCTCGGCCGCGTTCGTCACCGCCGGCATCATCGCCGTCGGCGCGGCGGCGCTCGCCCTGGCGACCTTCCGGTCCCCGGCCCGGCGTGACCAGGAGGTCTCGGCCGCTGCCTGACGTCCGAACAGCCGCGACCGAATCGGCGATGGCTCGGTGGGATTTCTCCCACCGAGCCATTGCCGAATATTTGCTATTTCGAGCGATAGGTTTCGGGTATGAAGCCCGGGGAACTACTGCTGCTCTATGTTCTAGGACTCAACGCCTATGCGCTGCTACTCATCTTCCTGCGATCACGGATCTATCGGGTACCGGTCTACAGGCCCATGCTCTGGAACTTCTTCCTCTCGATCGCGCCATTCGCCATCCTGCTGAGCCTGGTCGTCGTCACCGGGCTGGTCGATGTGGCCACCAACCGCGGGACCGCCGTCGCAGTGGGTGCCATGGGTTTGCTGTTCTGGCTACTCCTGCTCCCGAATTCGAGCTATCTGATCACCGAACTCAATCTGAACCACCGCTGGCCGAACGACCCGGTCCCGCTCTGGTACGACATCGTCGCGGTCCTGTCCTTCGCCCTGGCCGGCGTCGTCAATCTGGTCCTCAGCGTCCTGATCGTCCAAATGGGTTTGGTCATCGCGTTCTTCGGTGACGCGAACGACGGAGCCATGCACTCCGTCGCGGCCCGCATCCTGGTCGTGGTGATCGTTCTCGCCGTCTCGGTGGGCATCTATCTGGGTCGCTACCTGCGAGTGAACAGCTGGGACGTCCAAGCCCCGCGGCGGCTGCGGGCCACGCTGGCCGAGCACTTCGACTCGAAAGCCGCGGTGGGTCGTTTCGCGTTCTTCTGCGTGACCCACACGATCTTCCTGTGCCTGATGTACGGGCTGATGGTGGGGCCGCTCGTCGACTCGATCACGAACGGCTGACCACCGTGATCAGCGACCGTTGGCGCTGAGGCCGACCTCGCCGTTGGGCGACGCGGCCTCCGGGCCGAGCGCCGGCATCAAGGATTCCCGCGCCATGGAGGCGAGAGTCCCGGCCTGCTGGATGATCTCGGCCAGCGCCGAGGTCACCCCCTGCGCCCCGTTGAGCACCGTGAACTGCCCGACGTGCTCGAACGGCTTCGCCGCCGCGGCCACGATCTCCGGCAGGTGCTCGGCGATCTGCTGGGCGATCACCGCCTCCTGGTTCTTGCTCATGGCCTCGGCGCGCTGCTGGATGCCGGCCGCTTCGGCGGCCATCCGGGCGCGCACGGCGTCGGCCTCGGCGAGACCGCGCGCCTTGATCGCGTCCGCCTCGGCCTGACCGGTGAGCCGGGTCGCCTCGGCCTGCGCGGCCGCCCGCGCCTTGATCGACTCGGCCTCGGCGAGCGCCTGCAGCTTCGTCTGCGCCGCAGCGGCTTCCGCGCGCAGCCGGGTCTCCTCGGCGTCGGCCTCGGCCTGGCTGATGCGGGCGTCGCGGGCCGCGGTGGCCAGGGTGGTCTGCTTGTAGGCCTCGGCGTCGGCGGGCTTGCGCACCTCCACCTGCAGCTGCTGTTCCTTCTGCTGCGCCTCGAGCTGCGCGACCTTGGTCGCCACCTCGACCACCGCCTGCCGGGCGGTCGCCTCGGCCAGCGGGCCCTGCTGCTGGGCGTCCTTGGTGGCGCGATCCACCTCGGCCTGATACCCGGCCTTCTTGATCTGGGTGTCGCGCATCGACAGCGCGACCTGCGCCTGCGCCGCCTGCTCCTGCGCGATGGCCTCGCGTTCGGCATTGGCGCGCGCGATGCGGGCGTGCTGCTCCACCTCGGCCTGATGCGGAATGGCCAGGTTGGCGATGTAATTCGATTCGCTGGCGATGGACTGGATCTGGAACGAGTCGATCACCAGGCCGAAGGACTCCATCTCGTGCGCGCAGCGATCCCGCACCAGCTCGGAGAACTTGTCCTGATCACTGATCATGTCCTCCACGGTCATCGACCCCGCGATGGCGCGCAGATGACCGATGAACACGTTCTGCACCTTGGTCTCGAGCTCATCGGTCGGCCGGTCCAGGAACCGCCGCGCGGCATTGGCGATCGAGGTGTAATCGTCGCCGACCTTGTACATGACCACACCGATGAGGTGCAGCCCGATCTTCTGCCGGCTCACGCACGGCACCACGATCTGGGATTCGTGCGCCTCCAGCGAGATTCGGCGCACCTTGGTCAATCCCGGCGCGACCAGGCACCCGCGTCCGGTGACGATCCGGAACCCCATGCTCTCCCCCGACCCGCCCGGCCCCGTTCCGGCCCGGAAGCCCGAGATGATCAGCGCCTCATCGGGTTCGGCGACGCGCCACGCGAGCCGCAGCATTCCGATTCCGGCGAGCAGAACAACGAACACCAACCCGACCAATGCAATGACCAGGATGTCCACGATGCACCTTCATTTCACGGGAACGACTTCGACAGTCCGGCCACCCAGACTGCCGACCACGAGCACCTGAGCGTGCTTGGGAATCGTCGAATCGCTGTCGGCGGCGCGCGCCAGAAACCGTTCGGAACCGGCCCGCACCTCGATCAACACCTCGCCGAGATGGCCCGGGGTGATCGCGGCCGTCACCCGCGCGAACTTGCCGATCACGTCCGCCGCCATCAACCCCACCCCCCGGAACCGCAGCCGTTCGACCCCACAAACGCTAATCCCGCGCCGGACGCCCGGAAATTTCCTTTACGAAAAACTAACGGGTGCAACCGGTCAGCGAGCTCCGATACGCACCCTGCATGATGGGTTCATGCTTCCCACCGACCGTCTCGCTCAGGTAGACCGCCGTCCCGCCGTGATCGACACCCCGCTCGGGATCGTGGGGTTCGCCGTCACGGTCGGGTCGGAGCTGCTGCCCGCCGGTCCGAACACGTTGTGGCGCTTGCCGAACGGGTCGCATCTGCACCGCTGGCGGCACCGGGACGCCACCGTCGACCTGCTGGTCGGGAGCATCGAGATGCCCGCGTGGGACGGCGGCGCGCCGGTCGCGCTGTGGGCCGGGATCTGGCAGGTGAAGGCGCACAGCGCGGTACCGGGGCTGGTCTTCACAGCCGAATTGACCGATCTGCCCGCGGGGACCACCAGCGGCCCGGACACCGGCGAATGCCTCGCGGCGGTGAGCATCGAGAACGACCACTTCATGGTGTGCATCGGCGGCCCGGATTCCGAACTGCTGGCCATGCAGGCCGAGGACGCCCGCCTCATGCCCGGCAGCTGGGCGCACCAGATCCACGCCGACGACCACGACACCGAATACGGTGTCCGCTACCGGGATCCGGCCCGGATCGAATGGCACCTGCCCGGCCTGGCCACCGACGAGGCCGCCCGCCTGTGCGTGGCCACCGCCTGGTGCCCCCGCGACGACGACCGCCCCGCCGCCTGGTTCGCCGTCGACATCCCCCTCGACACCGCCTACCTCCACCTCACCGCCGACCCGGCGGTCTGACCCGGGCCGCGGAACGGCCGTCATGGCGCCAGTCCGGCGCTGTTCCACACCACAGCCGCCGGGAAGTGGCATCCTTGCGGGGTTCCCGCCCGACGACACCGCGCGCACCGAATCAGGAGCCACCATGGCCGGACTCGCCCGCATCCGCCACGTCAAACTGCCGGTCACCGACCTGGCACGCAGCGTCGCCTGGTACACCGACCTGCTGGACCTGCGCCTGGCCGGGGAATTCCGGGAGGAGGGCGAACTGCGCGGCGCGCAACTCATGCACCCCGGTGGATTCGGCGTCGCCCTGCGCGAGCGCGAATACTGCGCCGGGCAACCGGATCTCGCCGGCTTCGACGTCTTCGCCCTGGAAGTGGACTCCGTCGACGACCTGCACGCCTTCGCCGCCCGCGCCGACGAACTCGACTACACCCGCGGCGAGGTCTTCGACCGCGGCGAGCACGGCGCGGTCCTCGACCTCTTCGATCCCGACAACACGGTGGTGCGGCTGCTCGCCAACAATCCCTTCCACGCCGGACGCTTCCTCGGCGTGGACACCGACCGCAAGGGCGGATTCACCCTCTACGACCAGCCGACCCTGGGCTGAGACCGAGCGCCCGGATCAGCCCAGGCGCTTGCGCACGAAGGCCGCGATCTCCTCGGTCGCCGCGGCCGCCTCGGGGGTGTCCCGCATGATCACGTAGACGTGCGGGAGACCCTCCCCCAGCGTCAACGCCACCTCGACGCCCGCCTCCCGCGCCGCGGCCGCGAAACCCTCGGAATCACTGAGCAGCAACTCGGCCGTCCCGGCCTGGATCAGCAGCGGCGGCAATCCGGTCAGATCCCCGAAAAGCGGTGACGCCGAGGGGATCCGGGGATCCGCGCCATCCAGGTAGGCGGCGAAGATCGCGCGCAGCGGGCCCGGCGCGAAAATCGGGTCCTGCCCGTCGCGCTCGGTCATGGAGACCCCGGAACCGCTCATATCCAGCGCGGGCGAGAGCAGCACCGCCGCCGCGGGCAGCTCCGCCCCGGCGTCGCGCAACGACAGCAGCAGCCCCGCGATCAGATTGCCGCCCGACGAATCCCCGGCCAGCACAACCGAACTCGCGGCGAAGCCCTGATCCTCCCGAAGCCAGCGCCACAGCGCGCCGATGTCCTCGACCGGCGCCGGATACCGGTGTTCGGGCGTCAGCCGGTACTCCGGGAACAGCACCCGCGCGCCGGCCGCCCGGCCCAGCCGCGCCGCCAGCTCGCCGTGACTGTCCAGCGAACCCAGCGTGAAACCGCCCCCGTGCACGTACACCAGCACCCGGTCCGGTGCGGTGTGCGGCGCGTCCAGCCAGTACGCGGGTACCCCCGCCGCCGAAACCGCGCTCACCCGAACATCATCGGGAATCGCGTACTTCCGGCCGGCGGGCAGGAACCCGGCCCGGAGTTCTTCCAGGGACGGCGGCGTCGCGGGCCGCGCCGCCCGGCTCTGCTCGAACTGTTCGATGAACTCGCGCATCTCCGGGCTCGGCATCGCGATTTCCCTTTCCATTCCGGCGGTTTCGCTCTCCGGAGCGAAAACGGTGGCAGGACCGGAATTGTTCCGAGGGCCGGGAAAGGAAAACGCCCCCGGTCAGCCGACCGGGGGCGCTCCACATCGTCGATTCAGGCCGTGCCGTTGGTGGCTTCCGGCTTGGACTCGCCGCGCGGGGACGCCTCGTCCTCGGGCGCGGCGATCCCGTGCTCGGTGCCCTCGTCGGCTTCCTGATCCGCCTCCGGGTGCTCCGGGGAGAACTCGGCGGGCAGCTTCTTGATGTGCTTGTTCATGTTCCGGATGAGCAGGATGGTGCCGGCCAGCAGCACCAGCACGATGACCAGGCCCAGCGGGGACGCCTTGCCGAACTCCGGGCCGGTCGGCGAGTTGTTGGTCTGGGCGAGCAGCGTGAGCATCATCGGGCGGCGTCCTCGGTGTCGGCGTCGTCGATGCCCGTGAACAGGTCGGTCTCCGGGATCGCGGTCTTGACGCGGGTCTTGGCCAGCTCGAACTCCTCGGTCGGCCACAGCCGCTGCTGCATCTCCGTCGGCACCGCGAAGAAGGCGCCGTTGGGGTCGATCTGGGTGGCGTGGGCGCGCAGCGCGTCGTCCCGCGCCGGGAAGTATTTGGCGCACTCGACCTGGGTGGTCACCCGGGCCATGATGTCGCCGCGCTCGGCGGCGTACTTGCGCATCCGGTCCATCCACTCCTGCATGGGGAACGGTTCACCGATGCGCTCGTACTCGGCGGCGAAGACCTCCAGGCGGGCCAGGCTGAAGCCGTGGTCGTAGTACAGCTTGAGCGGGGTCCAGGGCTCGCCCGCGTCGGGGAACCGCTCCGGATCGCCGGCGGCCTCGAAGGCCGCGACCGACACCCGGTTGCACATGATGTGGTCCGGGTGCGGGTAGCCGCCCATCTCGTCGTAGGTGGTGATGACGTGCGGACGGAACTCGCGCACCACCCGCACCAGCGCCTCGGCGGCCTCCTCCAGGGGCACCAGCGCGAAGCAGCCCTCGGGCAGCGGCGGCAGCGGATCGCCTTCGGGCAGACCGGAATCCACGAAACCCAGCCAGGTCTGGCGGACGCCCAGCGCCTCCGCGGCGGCGGCCATCTCCTCGCGGCGGACCTCGGTGATGCGGTCCTTGATGCCGGGGGTGTCCATGGCGGGGTTCAGGATGTCGCCGCGTTCCCCGCCGGTGAGGGTGACGACCAGCACCTCGTTGCCTTCGGCGGCATAGCGCGCGGTGGTGGCCGCGCCCTTGCTGGATTCGTCGTCGGGATGGGCGTGCACCGCCATGAGGCGAAGACCACTCACTTCTCGTTCACCTCACCGATCACGTTTTCACCTCGTAGCGTCGCGCTGTATCAACTGGCACGTGCCGAGTCCGGACACAGGCATCGGATATCCATTCCCTATAGTTCCATCCGATCGTTGTTTGTTCCGACCTACCCCCCGGGAGCGTCCCCGACATGAGCGAAAGACCGGCCGACAGGTACGGGATAAAGCCGCGGAAGAACCGCCGCTGGCTGCCCTGGGCCCTCGGACCGATCGTTCTCGTCGGCGGACTCGTGGTCGCCTACCTGGGCTTCCGCACCTACGGACCGCAGGACATCGAACCGGAACGCCTCGGCTACACCGTCGTCGACGACTCCACCGTCACCATCGACTTCAAGGTGACCCGCAAGGACCCCGGCACCGCGGTCGCCTGCATCGTGCGCGCCATGGACGGCGACACCGACGAGGTCGGCCGCCGCGAGATCCTGGTTCCCGGCTCCGACGCCGGCACCGTCCGCATGGACACCACGATCAAGACCGCCCGCCGGGCCGGCGCGGCCAATGTCTACGGCTGCACCGAGCATGTGCCGGCCTATCTGCGCGCCGGGTGAAAAGTCGGGTATGCGACCCGCATTGCCGCTTCTACCTGCGCATTTTCAAATCGTGCTAAAATGACGCGATACACGGTTCCGGCGTTCGGAGCCGTGTTTGCTGCATTGACGGCCGGCGCTGTCGGGACTCTCCCCAGGGATCGCTCTGGCTGTCCACTGCTGCTGTGTGCCCATCTCCGGATGGGTTTCAGCAACGGGCATCAGGGAATCCCGGCTTGCCGGGGACAACTACTAGGGAGTGATCGAGATGACTGAGACCGTGACTTGGCTGACCCCGGAGTCGCACGAGAGGCTCACGAGCGAACTCGGCGCGCTCATCGCCAACCGTCCCGTCATCGCGGCCGAAATCAACGAGCGCCGTGAAGAGGGTGACCTCAAGGAGAACGGCGGTTATCACGCGGCGCGTGAAGAGCAGGGCCAGCAGGAGGCGCGTATCCGCCAGCTGCAGGAGCTGCTGAACAACGCCAAGGTCGGCGTCGCGCCCACCAAGTCCGGCGTCGCCCTGCCCGGCTCGGTCGTCAAGGTCTACTACGACGGCGACGAGTCCGACACCGAGACCTTCCTCATCGCCACCCGCGAAGAGGGCCTCGGTAGCGCCGACCTCGAGACCTACTCCCCCAACTCCCCGTTGGGCGGCGCCCTGATCGACGCCAAGGTCGGCGACACCCGCGAATACACCCTGCCCAACGGCAAGACCATGAAGGTGACCCTGGTCTCCGCGGAGCCGTACCACAGCTGAGCTCCCCCGCCTCCCCGCGACTTCAGCGGGCGGCAGAGAGCCGTTGACAACGAAGCGCCGCACCAAATCTTGGTGCGGCGCTTCTTTTGTGCTGGTGGTCGCTAGGCCAGAGCCTGCTCGATGTCGGAGAGCAGGTCGCTGATGTCCTCGATGCCGACCGAGAGGCGGACCAGGTCGGCCGGGACCTCGAGGGCGGAGCCCGCGGTCGAGGCGTGGGTCATGGCGCCCGGGTGCTCGATCAGCGATTCCACGCCGCCGAGGGACTCGGCCAGGGTGAAGATCTTGGTCTTGGAGCAGAAGTCCAGCGCCGCTTCCTTGCCGCCGTGCACGCGCACCGAGATCATGCCGCCGAAGCGGCGCATCTGCTTCTGCGCCACGGTGTGGCCCGGGTGCTCGGGCAGACCGGGGTAGATGACCTGCGCGATCTTGGGGTGGTTGGCGAGGAATTCGGCGATGGTCTCGGCGTTGTCGCAGTGCCGGTCCATGCGCAGGGCCAGGGTCTTGATGCCGCGCAGGGTGAGGAAGGCGTCGGTCGGGCCGGGGACCGCGCCCGCGCCGTTCTGCAGGAACGCGAACTTGGTGTCCAGCTCCTGGTCGTTGGTGATCAGCGCGCCGCCGACCACGTCGGAGTGACCGCCCAGGTACTTGGTGGTCGAGTGCAGCACGATGTCCGCGCCCAGCAGCAGCGGCTGCTGCAGGTACGGGGAGGCGAAGGTGTTGTCCACGACCAGCTTCGCGCCGCCGGCGTGGGCGACCTCGGCCAGCGCCGCGATGTCACCGACGTTCAGCAGCGGGTTGGTGGGGGTCTCCACCCAGACCAGCTTGGTGTTGGGGCGCATGGCCGCGGCCACCGCGTCCACATCCGAGACCGGCGCGACCGAGTACTCGATGCCCCACTGGGTGAACACCTTGTCGATGAGCCGGAAGGTGCCGCCGTAGGCGTCGTTCGGGATCACCATGTGGTCGCCGGGGCGCAGGTTGGCGCGGATCGCGCAGTCGGTGGCCGCCATGCCCGAGGCGAAAGCCCGCCCGTAGGTGCCGGATTCGAGCGCGGCCAGGTTGGCCTCCAGCGCGGTCCGGGTCGGATTGCCGGTGCGCGCGTACTCGTAGCCGCCGCGCATGCCGCCGACCCCGTCCTGGGCGAAGGTCGAACTCGCGTAGATCGGCACGTTCACCGCACCGGTCTGAGGGTCCGGATCGAACCCGGCGTGCACCGCCCGTGTGGAGAAACCCAGCTGATCGCTCATGCGAACAGCCTAAGGACGCGGCCGGTCCGCCCCGCCCCCGGGTCGGTATCGGCGCGGCGTTGTGGGTGTCGCGCGGGCGGTCCTATCGTGGGCGCATGGTCACCGTAGACGAGCTGTTCGCCATCGACTCCCTGCTCAGTGACGAGGAACGCGCCATCCGGGAGACGGTGCGCGCGTTCGCGGCGGAGCGGTTGCGGCCGCGGGTGACCGAATGGTTCGAGGAGGGGACCTTCCCGGCCCGGGAGCTGGCGCCGGAGCTGGGCAAGCTCGGGCTGCTGGGGATGCACCTGGAGGGTTACGGGTGCGCGGGCACCTCGGCGACGGCGTACGGGCTGGCCTGCCTGGAGCTGGAGGCCGTCGATTCCGGGGTGCGCAGCATGGTGTCGGTGCAGGGGTCGCTGGCCATGACCGCCATCCACAAGTACGGGTCCGAGGAGCAGAAGCTGCGGTGGCTGCCGGAGATGGCGGCCGGGCGGGTGATCGGCTGCTTCGGGCTCACCGAACCCGACTTCGGATCCAATCCGGGCGGTATGCGGACGCGGGCGCGGCGCGACGGGGACGACTGGATCCTCGACGGCTCGAAGATGTGGATCACCAACGGGTCGGTCGCCGATATCGCCATCGTGTGGGCGCAGTCGCGCGAGGGCGAACGGGATGTGATCCGCGGCTTCGTAGTGCCCACGGACACACCGGGATTCAGCGCCCGGGAAATGAAACACAAACTGTCCCTGCGGGCTTCGATCACCGCGGAACTCTCCCTCGACGGCGTCCGGCTGCCCGCCGAGGCCCAGCTGCCCGAGGCGCGGGGCTTGGCGGCGCCGCTGGGCTGCCTGTCGGAGGCGCGGTTCGGGATCATCTTCGGCGCGCTGGGCGCGGCCCGCGACTGCCTCTCCGCCGCGATCGAATACTCACGCACCCGCGAGGTGTTCGACAAGCCCCTCGCCGCCTACCAGCTCACCCAGGCCAAAATCGCCGACATGGCCCTGGAACTCGGCAAGGGCGAACTGCTGGCCGTGCACCTCGGGCGGCTCAAGGACCGGCACCAGATCTCCAACGAGCAGATCAGCGCGGGCAAACTGAACAGCACCCGCGAAGCCATCCGGATCGCGCGCGAATGCCGGACCATCCTGGGCGCGAACGGCATCACCCTCGAGTACCCGGTGCTGCGGCACGCCAACAACCTGGAATCCGTGCTCACCTACGAGGGCACCGCGGAGGTGCACCAGCTGGTGCTGGGCGAGGCGCTGACCGGCTCGAAAGCCTTCCGCTGAGCGGGACCCCGGACGAATGCGTGATATATCACACTCGATCCGCGGGCCGCGGGCGGGTTGCTAGCATCGCCGGGTGTTTGTGCCCGGCTCCGCTCTGCTCGTCGTCTCGGCGCGTAAAACCCTGAATCGACTGCAGCGCACCCACGGAGCCCCCGCCCTGGAAGCCGCGGCTGTCTTCCCCGGCCTCGGCGCGGTCATCGACCAGCACGCCGCCGCCATCCGCGACATCCTCGACCTGGGCGTGGAGAACTCCAGCCTGGTCCCGGCCAGCGTGCTGCTCGCCGGCTACGCCCGCGGCATCCTCGAGGACCTCCGCGAAGCCGAACCCGCCGCCCTCCCCCGCTCCCCGCTGGACTGGCAGGACGCCGACTGGCTCCATCTCCGCCTGGCCGCCGTCTGCTCCCTGGCCCGCGCCTCCTGAACCTCACTACGAGATCAGGGAGCACCCGGTGCGGGGAATCGGACGCGATTCCGCGCTGAGCGCTCCCTGATCCCGGCAGACCCGCCGGCTACATGTCGCCGCGATCCTGGTCGCCGTGCCGCGGTAGCTGGCCGCCACGAGTGGGCCGCTGCGGCGGCATCGGCTGTTCGCCCTGGGGCGCCTGGCCGGATTGCGGTGGCATCTGGCCGCTCTGCGGAGATGGCGTCCGGCCCGATTGCGGTGCAGGCATCTGACCGGGCTGCTGGGTCATCTGGCCGGGCTGCGGCGGCGGCATCGGACCGGACTGTTGCGGCGGCATCTGACCGGGCTGCTGCGGCGGCAGCTGGCCGCCACCCTGTTCATACCCGCCCGGCTGCTGGTACCCCTGCTGTCCGTAACCCATTGCGCCACTGCCGGGTTCGGCCCATTTGCCCGGAGGCATCTGCCCCATGCCCTGCCCCGCCATGGTCGGTTGTTGCGCCATGGCGGCCCGTTGCGCGGCCATGGCCTCCTGGGCCTGACGCTGACGCGCCGCGTCCTCGCGGCCGCGCTGATACGCCTGCGCGTGCCCCTTCACCTCGGGCATCTCGCCCTCGATGGCGTCCAGCCAGCCCGACCAGCGCTGCTGCATGGGCCGGATCAGGCCGCCGCCGACCCCGACGACGAGGATGCCGCCGACGGTGGCCAGGACGGTGATGAGGATCGGCATGGTGACCGAGGTGGCGACGCCGATCTGATCGAGCGCGGCGATGATGCCGATACCCCAGATGAACACGGCCGCAATGCGTCCCAGCATGCGGCCGTAGTCGAGGCCGCTCAGCATGTTCGAGACCATGTCCTGGACGACGCGGGCGATGGCGCCCGCGATGCAGACGATGATGATGCCGACCGCCAGTCGCGGCAGCCAGGCCACGACCGAATTCAGCATGGTGCTCACCGGATTCGGGCCGAAGACGCCGAAGCCGAGTTGCAGGGTGATCAACAGGACCGCGTAGTAGGCCAGCTTGGCGATGATGCCGGTGGCGTCGTAGCGGCCGCGGGCGAGCATCTCCTTGATGCCGCCGCGTTCGACCAGGCGATCGAAGCCGACGCGGTGCAGAATCCGGGTCACCAGCCGGGCCACGAGTTTCGCGACGAACCAGCCGATGAGCAGAATGACCAGGAACCCGACGAATTTGGGCACCCAGGTGGCGATGGAACTCCACGCGTCGGAGAGCCCTCGCCCGATCTGGATATCGATAGCCGAACTCGAGGTGTGCATGACCCCGTCCCTTCGCTATCTGTTCCGGCCGGGTGCCGGAACTGCTCCACGGGGCCGTTATACGCCGAGTCGATCGTCGGATCCGGCCGTTTGCGAAAGTGTTGCCCAATCGGATCGGATACCCACTCGAATACGACGAATGGCCCGCCCCTCATCGGGCGGGCCATCGTATTTCGTCGAATCGCCGGAGCGGCGGATCAGTACGCGCTGTTGACGTTGTCCATCGAGCCGTAGCGGTGGGCCGCGTAGTTGCAGGCGGCCACGATGTTGGCGACCGGGTCCCAGACGTCGAACGGGGTGCCCTCGACGTGGTAGGCGGCGAAGGTCGGGTCGATCACCTGCAGCAGGCCCTTGGACGGGATGCCCATGGCGGCGTTCGAGTCGTACAGGTTGATCGCCTGCGGGTTGCCGCTGGACTCCCGGATGATGTTGCGGAAGATGCCGTCGTAGCTGCCCGGAATGCCGCGCTGAGCCATGATGTCCAGCGCCTGGTGGATCCAGCCGTCCAGGTTGTCGGCGTAGACCGGCGGCGCGGGGGCCGGGGCCGGAGCCGGCTCGGGGGCGGGCGCCGGGGCGACCTCGGGCAGCGGAGCCGGCATGGGGGCCGGAGCCGGGGCGGCAGCCTGGTGTTCGCCGACCGACGCGAACTTGACGTTCGCGGCGGGCGCGGTGGCGGCGGCCAGGGTCTGCTTCAGCGCGGTCGGCTCGACATCGCCGTTGGCGGCGCCGGCGGCGGTGAAGATGGAGCCGAACACGCCGAGGGCGAGAGCGGCGGCACCGGCCGTGCGTGCGGTGGCAACTACCTTGTTACGTTTGGCAGGGTCACTGAGAGCAGACATAACATTCTTGGGCATGGCGAATTTGGATTCCTGTTCGGTTTCGGGCTCGCGGGCCTGAAATGGCAGCGCTTGGTCACGCGGGCGTCTGCCGACGCCCACCTGCACACTGCGGGCTGTTGTGGATGCTGTTGTGAAACCCGTTACGGGTCAATGGAATTGGCGCCCTACCTAGAGGGCGACAGCGAGGGCGACGGCCTCCCGGCCGAGGGCCTCAGCGCACCGATGTGGTGATCACGTTCCGCATGTGTGTTCACATCTCCTTGCGCCATCCAGACTTGCGGTCTGTTTCCGACAAGGTCACAGCTTGATTGCGCATAGTGAACACAGTCTGAATCAAAGGTTAACAGCGGGTGAACCAGCCCCGGGTGCACGTCTGGGACCTGCATCAATACAAGCGCTGACCTGGTGATTCAATTGAAACCACCAAGTGTTTCAGATCACAGAACAATTTAGCCCGAAGATCGCGATATACCGAGATTTGGCATATTTCGCGGCGTTTCACCGG
Source organism: Nocardia sp. NPDC004582 (assembly GCF_053602115.1). Taxonomy (NCBI): domain Bacteria; kingdom Bacillati; phylum Actinomycetota; class Actinomycetes; order Mycobacteriales; family Nocardiaceae; genus Nocardia; species Nocardia sp. NPDC004582. Next base: position 24,009 of record NZ_JBSGCY010000004.1, read on the forward strand.
CGTTTCGGATGCCTTTGGTAACAGCGCAGCAAATCACAATAGTTATCTCAAATCACACACGTCACATTTGTCACGGCCTATAAAGACTCGGCAACGACGCATCGGGCGACCCGGACGTCTTCGCTGGGCGCTGGGACCGCTCCTGGGCCGCCCGAGGTGGCCGCACCGGCCCGCCGGCGCTCGTCACCGCCCCGACGCGGTGTGGGACGTGCTGGGGCCCGGACAGCACACCGCCCGCCGGAACCACACGGGTTCCGGCGGGCGGTGGGACTTCGGGACGAACTAGACCAGACCGTCGGTGCTCAGGAAGCCGAGCAGGTCGTGGCGGGTGATGACGCCGACCGGCTTGCCGTCCTCGACCACCATCAGCGCGTCGGTGCTCTCCAGCAGCTTGGTCGCGGCCGAGACCAGCTCGCCCGCGCCGATCAGCGGGAAGGCCGGGCTCATGTGCATGGAGACCGGGTCGGTGAGCTTGGCGCGGCCCTCGAACACCGCCGAGAGCAGATCGCGCTCGGTGACCGAGCCCGCGACCTCGCCGGCCATCACCGGCGGCTCCGCGCCGACGACCGGCATCTGGGAGACGCCGTACTCGCGCAGGATCTCGATGGCGTCGCGCAGGGTCTCCTGCGGGTGGGTGTGCACCAGGTCCGGCAGCTCACCGGACTTGCCGCGCAGCACGTCGCCCACGTGCACCTCGCCGCCGGTGGTGCCGTCCAGGCGCGAGCGCAGGAAGCCGTAGGAGCTCATCCACTGGTCGTTGAAGATCTTCGACAGGTAGCCGCGGCCGCCGTCCGGCAGCAGCACGACCACCACGGCGTCCGGATCGCGCTCGGCGACCTTGAGCGCCGCGACCACGGCCATACCGCAGGAGCCGCCGACCAGCAGGCCCTCCTCGCGGGCCAGGCGGCGGGTCATCTCGAAGGAGTCGGCGTCGGAGACGGCGATGATCTCGTCCGGGATGGCCGGGTCGTAGGCGGTCGGCCAGAAGTCCTCGCCGACGCCCTCGACCAGGTACGGGCGGCCGGTGCCGCCGGAGTAGACCGAGCCCTCCGGGTCCGCGCCGATGATCTTGACCTGGCCGCCGGAGACCTCCTTGAGGTACCGGCCGGTGCCGGTGATGGTGCCGCCGGTGCCGACGCCCGCCACGAAGTGGGTGATCTTGCCCTCGGTGTCGCGCCAGATCTCGGGACCGGTGGTCTCGTAGTGCGATTCCGGGCCGCCCGGGTTGGAGTACTGGTCCGGCTTCCACGCGCCCGGGATCTCGCGGACGAGACGGTCGGAGACGTTGTAGTAGCTGTCCGGGTCCTCCGGCGCGACCGCGGTCGGGCAGACCACGACCTCGGCGCCGTAGGCGCGCAGCACGTTGCGCTTGTCCTCGCTGACCTTGTCCGGGCAGACGAACACGGTCTTGTAGCCGCGCTGCTGCGCGACCAGGGCCAGGCCCACACCGGTATTGCCGGAGGTCGGTTCGACGATCGTGCCGCCGGGCTTCAGCAGCCCGGCCTTCTCGGCGGCCTCGATCATCTTGACGGCGATGCGGTCCTTCGAGCTGCCACCCGGGTTGAGGTACTCGACCTTCGCCGCCACCAGTCCCGAGTTCGGCCCCACCACGGAGTTCAACCGGACGAGCGGGGTGTTTCCGATCAGATCGACGACATGGTTAGCGATGCGCATACCCATCATCGTTGCAGAAAGGAGATACGCGCCTTCGCGCACGTCGGCGATATCACGCTTGCCGGAAATTACCATCGGCCCATGAGGATGCCGACGAGCTTGCCCGCCGCCTCCCTGCTGACCGCTCTCGGCGGCGCGACCATGATCGTCTGCGCCGCTCCCGCCGACGCCGGAACCATCGAGTTTCCGCAGGTCCCGAGCATGTACCACGATGCGATGCTGTGCGGCGGCACGATCCGATCCTGGGCCGACACCAGCCCGCAGTGGCCCGGCCGGGCGATCTTGAACGTGCAGGCGCTGCCGGTCGCCGGGTTCGATCCGGGCGAGTTCTCCTTCGCGCCGATGTGTGAGACCACCGCCACCGTCGCCTGGCGCAATATGAACACCGGCGCCGCGGGCGAATATCGAGTTCCCGTCCTCGCCGGCTTCTACGGCAGCGAGCACTACGCGTTGTTCCAGGACACCGGGCCCGGGCGCATCGAGGTCACGGTCTACACCGACATGGCAAACATCCCCTCCCACAGCAGTTTCGACGTCCCATCCTGATCTTTCCGGCCTCGAGAGCCGCGCGAGTGCGATTTCCCACAGACCAGTAAGTGGGATACGGGCATACCGGATGTAGGACCCCCACCACACCCGTCGTAAATTCGAAGAGGATCACCCCAGCAAAAAAGGAGTCCTCATGGCTGAGGCCGTCATCGTTTCGTACGCCCGCTCGCCGATCGGCCGCGCCGGCAAGGGTTCTCTGGTGAGCATGCGACCGGACGATCTGGCCGCGCAGATGGTGCAGGCCGCCCTGGACAAGGTTCCGGGCCTGGACGTGAGCGATGTCAACGACCTGCTGCTGGGCTGCGGCCAGCCCGCCGGTTACGCCGGTTTCAACATCGCGCGCTCGGTCGCCGTGCAGCTCGGCTACGACGCCCTGCCGGGCGTCACCGTCAACCGCTACTGCTCCTCCTCGCTGATGACCACCCGCATGGCGTTCCACGCCATCAAGGCGGGCGAGGGCGACGTGTTCATCTCGGCCGGTGTCGAGACCGTCTCCAACTTCCCGAAGGGCACCGCGGACGGCTGGCCGGACAGCCACAACCCGCGCTTCGCCGACGCCGAGGCCCGCACCGTGGCGACCAAGGCCTCCAACGCCACCTGGACCGACCCGCGCGCCGAGGGCCTGCTCCCGGACGTGTACATCGCCATGGGTGAGACCGCCGAGAACGTCGCGACCTACACCGGCATCTCCCGCGAGGACCAGGACCACTGGGGCGTGCGTTCGCAGAACCGCGCCGAGGAGGCCATCAAGTCCGGCTTCTTCGAGCGGGAGATCACCCCGGTCACCCTGCCCGACGGCACCATCGTCACCACCGACGACGGCCCGCGCGCCGGCACCTCCTACGAGAAGATCTCGCAGCTGAAGCCGGTCTTCCGCGAGAACGGCACCGTCACCGCCGGTAACGCCTGCCCGCTGAACGACGGTGCGGCCGCGCTGGTCGTCATGTCCGACGAGAAGGCCAAGGCCCTGGGCCTGACCCCGCTGGCCCGCATCGTGGCCACCGGCGTCTCCGGCCTGTCCCCCGAGATCATGGGCCTGGGCCCGATCGAGGCGGTGCGCAACACCCTGAAGAACGCGAACATGACCATCAACGACCTCGACCTGTACGAGATCAACGAGGCCTTCGCCGTTCAGGTGCTGGGTTCGGCCCGCGAGCTGGGCATGGACGAGGACAAGCTGAACGTGTCCGGTGGCGCGATCGCCCTGGGCCACCCGTTCGGTATGACCGGCGCCCGCATCACCGCGACCCTCATCAACAACCTGCAGACCCACGACAAGCAGTTCGGTCTGGAGACCATGTGTGTCGGTGGCGGCCAGGGCATGGCGATGATCATCGAGCGCCTGAGCTGATACCTCGGCACTGACGCGGGCCGCTCGACCTCACGGTCGGGCGGCCCGTTTCGTTATTACCTGGCGGGTAATCGACTTCGTTCCCGGCGGGCGGAAACATCAAGGGCAGCACAGCAATCCGATCGAGGAGCCCGAAATGCCCGGTTACGCCATCGCCAATCTGTGGGACGTCGACATCAACGCCGAGATCGTGGAGTACCTCGAGCGCATCGACTCCACGCTGGAACCGTTCGGCGGCAGGTTCATCGTGCACGGCGGCACCCAGCGGGTCATCGAGGGCCCGGCGAGCGCGATCGCCATCGTCATCGAATTCCCCGACCACCAGGCCGTTCTCGACTGGTACGAGTCGGCCGCCTATCAAGCGATCCTGCCGCTGCGGGTGCGGAACTGTTCCAGCATCGCGATTCTCGCCGACGACTGCGGCGCGGATCACGTCGCCACCGACGTGCTGGAGGAGGTGGTGAGCAACGACTGATTCTGTTCTCAGGCTTGGCTACACAGCGGTGGGCGGGCACCGGATTCCCGATGCCCGCCCACTCGCGTATTCAGCTGTGTGTCAGCCCTTCCGGACTAGCGATCCTGGAAGTAGCTCAGCAGGCGCAGGATCTCGAGGTAGAGCCAGACCAGGGTGACGGTCAGGCCGAACGCCACGCCCCAGGCCGCCTTCTCCGGAGCCTGGGCCCGGATCAGCTGGTCGGCGGCGTCGAAGTCCAGCAGGAAGCTGAAGGCCGCGACACCGATGACCACGAGGCTGAAGACGATGGCCAGCGGGCCGCCGTCACGCAGGCCGAAGCCGCCCGCGGTGAAGAACCCGGCGACCAGGTTACCGAGCATGAGCACCAGGATGCCGATCATGGCGCCGACGATCATGCGGGTGAAGCGCGGGGTGACGCGGATCGCGCCGGTCTTGTAGACCACGAGCATGCCGAAGAACACGCCGAAGGTGCCGAGCACGGCCTGCGCGATCAGGCCCGAGCCGCCGACGCCGCCGATCTCCACATTGGTGAACAGGAACGAGAACGAGCCCAGCAGCAGGCCTTCCAGCGCCGCGTAGCTCAGCACCAGGGCCGGGTTGTCCTGCTTGCGACCGAAGGTCATGATCATGGCGAGCGCGAAGCCGCCGAGACCGCCGACCAGCAGGAACAGCATGGCGAGGCCGTGGTTGGCCGAGGTGAGCGCGTAGGACAGGATCGCCGTCAGGGTGACCACGCCGAGGGTGATGCCGGTCTTCTGGACGACATCGTCGATGGTCATCGGACGGGTGGTGGGCACGGCCGGCTGGTAGGGCTGCTGGTACCCGCCCGGGTACTGCGGCGGCTGCTGGCCGTAGGGGTTGCTGGGGAACTGTCCGGCTCCAGGGGCCGAGCCGAAGCCGGCATAGCCGCCCTGCTGGGGCTGCATGTTCCGGAAAACCGGGTTGGAAGTGGAGCGCGTCACCGTGCGTCCCTTTCTGGAGTCGCGGCTCACGTCGTTCGTGGCCCTTGAAGCTACTCGTCCAACGTGTGGTGGGGGCCCGGAGTTCCCGAACCCCACCAGAGCGGACCAATCGGACTTTACCTCAGCTTTACTGAAGGATCAGTTCAGTTGACCCATCACACGAGTCGCGATCAGCTCCAGGTGGTCCAGATCCGACAGGTCCAGCGTCTGCAGGTAGACCCGGCGGGTCCCGGCGATCTCCGCGTAACGGCCCAGCTTGTCGACCACCTCGTCCGGGCTGCCCGCCAGGCCGTTGGCCCGCAGCTCGTCCACCTCGCGCCCGATGGCGGACGCGCGCCGCGCCACCTCGGCGTCGCTCGCGCCGACACAGGCGACCAGGGCGTTGGAGAAGGTGATGTCCGCGGGATCGCGGCCGATGTCCTTGGCCGCCATGCGGACCCGATCGAACTGCTCGGCGCTGGCCTCGGCGGACTGGAACGGCGCATTGAACTCGGTCGCGTACCGCGCGGCCAGGCGCGGGGTGCGCTTGGCGCCCATGCCGCCGATGATGACCGGAATGCGTTCCTGCGCGGGCTTGGGCAGCGCCGGGGAATCGGTGAGCGTGTAGTGCTCGCCCGCGAAGGAGAAGGTCTCCCCCACCGGCGTCGACCACAGGCCGGTGACGATGGCCAGCTGCTCCTCGAAGCGCGGGAACTTCGCGGCCGGGAACGGGATGCCGTACGCGGCGTGCTCGGCCTCGAACCAGCCCGCGCCGAAACCGAATTCGACACGGCCGCCGGACATGGCGTCGACCTGAGCCACCTCGATGGCCAGCACGCCCGGGTGCCGGAAGGTCGCCGAGGTGACCAGGGTGCCGAGCCGGATGCGGCTGGTCTCGCGGGCCAGCCCGGCCAGGGTGATCCAGGCGTCGGTGGGGCCGGGCAGGCCGTCCGCGTCGCCCATCTTCAGGTAGTGGTCGGAGCGGAAGAAGGCGTCGTAGCCGAGGTCCTCGGCGGCCTTGGCGACCGTGCGCAGGGTGTCGTAGGACGCGCCCTGCTGGGGTTCGGTGAAGATTCGAAGATCGATTCGTCCCATGACCCTATTGTTCGGCGTCGCGCAGACCACACACCGACCGGGTCACAGTGAACTTGCGATTGCGGCCCATCACATCGGTTCTGCCGACCATGCGCTCCATGACGCTGCGGTAGTTCAGGTGCGTGTTGTAGACGGTCCACAGTTCGCCGCCGGGACGCAGCACGCGGCCGGTCTGCTGGAACATCTTGATGGCCGAACCGGTGTGCACGGCCGCGCCGATGTGGAACGGCGGATTGCACAGCACCAGGTCGGCGCTGTTGTCGGGAGCGCTGGACATGGCGTCGTCGCGCAGCACGGTGACCCGGTCGGCCACCTCGTTGGCGGCGACGGTGGCGCGGGTGGAGGCGATGGCGGCGGCGGACTGGTCGGTCGCGGTGACCCGGATGCCGGGGCGGGCCTTGGCCAGGGCGACCGCGAGAATGCCGGTGCCGCAACCCAGGTCGATGGCGTCTCGGGCGTCGGGCTTCATCCGGCGCAGGTGGTCGAGCAGGAAGCGGGTGCCGATGTCCAGGCGCGGGCCGGAGAAGGCCGCACCGTGGGCGACCACCTCCAGGTTCTGCTCGTCGAGGCGGTTGTGCACCGGAAAGCGGGGCTCGCCAACGGGTTTGGGCTCGGCGGCGAGCAGGATGCGGGACTTCTGGCGGCCGCGGCTGGCCCGCACCGAGCCGAAGGATTCGGCCAGCACCTCGTTCATGGCCGGGGTCAGGTACTTGTCGCGGCCGCCGGCGAACACCTCCACCTCGGGCAGCGCGAAACGCGCGATGGCGTCGGCGGTCTCGGCCAGGCCGGCCAGGGCGCGCGGCAGCCGCCACAGCACCACGCGCACATCGGAGAGGAGGTCCGGACCCAATTCCTCGGTCGAATAGCGATCGGACAGTCCGACAATTCGGGCATTGTTGGCGAGCGCCGATTCGCCGGTCAGCAAATCCTGATGCACGCGCACGCCGCGTAGGTCGTGCGCGGCGATCGCGCCGAGGGTCAACGCGCCGTAGCCGTCGTCGATCACCGCCACCCGCCGGTCACCCGCGGCGGCCAGCGAATCGGCGGCGACATCCAGCATGAGCCGGTCAGCGGCATCGACCGCGTACAGGTTCACCGCTTCGACATCCGGATACCGCCGCAGTCGGCGCAATACGTCCTCGACCTCAACCACACCTACAGTGTGCTAGATCATTGCCGGGCTATTCCATTCGGCACCGTCGGTGACCCTTTTCCGAAATAGAATGACCTGCGCGCAATTCTGCGACACGCAAAATTCGTGTCGGTCCCGTTCCGGATGCGGGTCGATCCCGTTCACGCCGAATGGATTTCCGCCACGCTCCCCTCACCCCGGGGCATGAACGCGGCCGCCGCGATCATCACCGCCGCCATCACGGCCACGCCCACGAAGACCAGGTGCACCGCGGGCGCGAGATCGGCCGCGGCCGGATGGTCGGCGTTCCCCAGGCGCGCGTTGACCACCGCGCCGAACACGGCCACGCCGACCGCGCTGCCCAGCGAGCGGGCGAACATATTGGTGGCGGTCACCACGCCGCGCTCGGACCATTCGCTCTGGGACTGCGCCGCGATCAGGGTCGGAGTGGCGACCAGGCCCATGCCCATCCCGACGATGAAGCAGCCGATCGCCACCTGGGCCAGGCTCGAACCCGCGCCGACCAGCAGCAGCGACGCCGCACCGACGGTGGCGAGCACGGTGCCGATCAGAGCCGTCGACCGGAAACCTATGCGCAGGTATACCTTCCCGGCTTGGGAGGCGGCCAGCGGCCAGCCCAGGGTGAGCGCGCCGACGGTCAGTCCGGCGATCATCGCGCCGCTGCCCAGCACGCCTTGGGCGAAGGTCGGCACGTACGAGGTGAGCCCGAGCAGGATCGCGCCGACCAGCAGCGAGACCAGGCTGCTGGCCACCACCACGCGACGGGTGAAAACCCACAGCGGCAGAATCGGATTCGCGGCTCGCCGCTCCACCAGGGCGAAGGCGATCAGAGTCGCCACGCCGCCGCCGAAGAGCGCCAGGCCGGCTGCCGAATCCCAGGCCCAGGCCTGCCCGCCCTCGAGCAGCGCCAGGATCAGCGCGCCCGCGCCGACGGTCAGCAGCCCGGCGCCGAGATAGTCGATCCGATGACTCTGCCGCGGAGCGCTTTCGGTGAACTTGCGCAGGATCATCCAGCCGGCCAGCGCGGCCAGCGGCAGATTGACCAGGAAGATCCACCGCCAGCTGATGTATTCGGAGAACACCCCGCCCAGCAGCGGACCCACCACCGACGAGGTCGCCCACACGCTGGCCAGGTACGCCTGCACCTTGGCCCGCTCCTGCACGGTGTAGACATCTCCGGCGATGGTCATCGCGATCGGGCTGACCGCGCCCGCCCCGATGCCCTGCACCGCCCGGAACACGATCAGCCCGAGCATGCTGGTGGCGAGCCCGCACAGCAGCGACCCGAGCGCGAACACCCCGATCCCGAACAGCATCACCGGTTTCCGCCCCACCATGTCGGCGAGCTTGCCGTAGATCGGGACGGTCACCGCCTGTGCCAGCAGATAGATGCTGAACAGCCATGGGAACTGCGCGAATCCGCCGAGCTGGTCGGTGATGGTGAGCACCGCGGTCGCGATCACCGTGGAGTCCAGCGCCACCAAGGAGGTCGACAACATGAGCGCCGCGAGAATCGGCCCGCGCTCCGACCGCAATCCGACCGACGACTTCACATCCGTAGCCGTCACCGGCGACCCCTTCTCCACAACCCGACTCACCACTGAGTCGAACGTATCGCCCGGGCCGCTATTCCCGCGGGGTCAGAACGGTTGGAGGCTGCCCCACGACCATCCGGCGCTGCCCGAGCCGAGCTGGCCCGCCAGTCCGCACGGGGAGGTCGCGGGCGGTGTGGCCGGCGTGCTGCCCGCGGGTGCGGCTTGGACGTCGACGGCGACCGTCATCGTCTGCCCGGCGTACTCGACGGACAGGACGTGATGTCCGGCCGTCCGCGGGACCCACTTGATGGCGGCGACCGGCTGCATCTCGCTGTCGCCGACGTGCGACGATTTCGTGCCCGTGACGCACTGGCCGTTGTCGTAGAAACTCACCCAACTGTCCTGGGCGCTCAAGCTTGCGGAGACCGCGTACGCGGTTCCGGTGTAATAGGTGTCGGCACTGCTGATGTGAACCGCCACGATTCCGGCCGATGCGGTGGGCGCGCCCGCCGTGACCACGGCCATCGCGGCGGCGAATCCCGCCGTACCCCAGCCGATTCGGCGGCCTCGATATGCACTGGGAGAACCCACGGTGGGAACCTTTCTCTTCGACGGCTCTCCGTTCCCACCGCGAATCCTGATCTGAAGCACAGGCATTTACACGCCCCTGTTTCTGGTGTCTCCAGCCGGTCGCCCAGCTGGGCTAGAGAGTGGCCGCCAGATCCCGCAGGACGGGCAGGCTGACCGAGCCCGCGCCGAGGACTTTGTCGTGGAAAGCCTTGATGTCGAAGGCGGTTCCCAGGCGCTCGGCGACCTGCGCGCGCTGGCGGCGGATCTCGAGCTGGCCGACCTTGTAGGCCACCGCCTGACCGGGCATGGCGATGTAACGGTCGATCTCGACGCGGATCTCCTCGACGCCGACGGGGGCGTTGGCGACCATGAAGTCGATGGCTTGTTGCCGGGTCCAGCCCTTGGCGTGCAGACCGGTGTCCACCACCAGGCGGCAGGAGCGCCAGGAGTCCGCGGCCAGCATGCCGATCCGGGCGAGGTCGTCGGGGTAGAGGCCCATTTCGTCGGCGAGGCGCTCGGTGTAGAGCGCCCAGCCTTCGACGAAGGCGGTGTTGGAGAACGACATTCGCTGGAAGGGCGGGAGATGGTCGAGTTCGTTGGCGATGGTGAGCTGGAGGTGGTGGCCCGGAATGGCCTCGTGGTAGGCGACGGCCGCGGTCTCGTAGCGGTTGCGGGTGCCGGGTTCGCGCAGGTTGACGTAGTACGCGCCGGGGCGGGAGCCGTCGGCGGCCGGCGGGAAGTAGTAGGCCGCGGGCGCGTCGGCGGCCAGGAAGTCGGGAACGGGCAGGATGTCGCAGGATTGGCGGGGCAGGCGGCCGAACCAGCGGGGCATCTCGGCCTCGGCGGCGGCCAGGCAGGCGCGGGCGTCGGACATGATGTCCGCGGCGTCGGTGTAGCGCAGCGCCGTGTCCTCGCGCAGCCGGGCGAAGATGACGGACTGCTCGGTGAGACCGAATGCGCGCCCGCCGATCTCCTCGTATTCGGCCCGCAGCCCGGCCAATTCGTCCAGGCCCAGCTGGTGGATCTCGTCCGCGCCCAGGTCGGGCAGCGTGGTGTGCCGCTGCAGCAGGCGGCGGTAGATGTCGGCGCCGTCGTCGCCGAGCCAGCACAGGCCGGGCCGCTCGTCCGGGCGGGCGACGGGCCGGAGCTCGGTGTCGAGCGCCTCCCGGTAGGCGGCGAAGGCGGGCCGGATGACATCCCGCGCGACCTCGGCCAGCTCGGCGCGCCAAGCGCTTTCGCCATCCCAGCCGGCCGGACCCGCGAGGGTGACGAAGGGATCATCGGCCAGATCCGCGGACAGGTACCCGTCGAGCTGGTTGAGCGAACGCTCGATGGTGATGTGCGCGGGCGTGCGCCCCGCCGCGAGCCCGGCCCGGAACCGCTCCACCGCCTGCGCCATCAGCGTGCCGAACTGCCGGTAGCGCAGCACCAGATCACGCGCGTTCTCCGGCGCGGGCGCGTTCACCTGCGGAGCCATGGTCAGCATGGCCGAGTGCACCCCGGTCATCTGATCCGAGGCCAGCTCGATCGGCCGCCACTCCAGATATGAGACCGCCGAGGCCAATTCGGTCCGCAGCAGACTCCGCGTGGTGCGGTCCTCCTCGCTCAACCCCGCCGCGTCGAGCGCGTCCACCTCGGCCAGCAGCCCCCGCCAGGTGCCGAGCAACCGCTGCTCCGCCCCCGCCGACAAGTCCTCGATCCGATCGTCGAATCGCCTGTCCCCCAAGAGGGTCGCCTCACTGGGCGCGGACTCCAGCATGGCGTCCCAGTACCGGTCGGCGAGTGCGATGAGCTCCTTGTGCGCGTCCATGCCGACCATCATGCCCGCGCCCGCCCCCGCGGCGGGGTCGCCGCGAAACTTCGCACCCCTCAGCGGCGGGGCGGCACCGGGATGCGCATCAGGTCCTCGGCCACCACGATCTCGCCGTCGAAATGGGCTCGGGCGTCGGCCAGGTGCTGGTCGAGGGTGCGGTAGCGCTGGGAGTAGTGGGTGAGGACGAGGGTGCGGACGCCGGCACGGGCGGCGACCCGGGCGGCTTGGCCCGCCGTGAGGTGGCCGTACTCGACGGCGAGCTTCTCGTCGGCGTCGACGAAGGTCGCCTCGATGACCAGCATGTCGACGCCCTGGGCCAGATCGTGGACGCCGTCGCAGAGGCGGGTGTCCATGATGAAGGCGAAGCTCTGCCCCGGGCGGGCCTCGCTCACCTCGTCGAGAGTGACGGTGCGGCCACCGATCTCGACTTCGCCGCGCCGCTGCAGTTCGCCCACGACCGGACCCGACAGACCCAGTTCGCGCAGCCGCTCGGGAATGAAGCGCAGGCTGTCCGGCTCGTCGAGGCGGTATCCGAACGCCTCCACCGGATGCGAGAGCCGCGCGGCTCGCAGCGTGAAATCGGCTCCCGGCGGGGGTAGTTCGCCATTGTCGGTGATCGGGTGCGGGTGCAGTTCGACCTGGCGGTTGTGCGCCGAGGAGTCGACCAGCCGCTCGTAGAAGACCTCACCCGAGGCCGGGAAGTAGACGTCCACCGGGTGCAGCGCCCCGTCGAGGCTGATGCGGCCGAGCACTCCGGGCAATCCGAAGCAGTGGTCACCGTGGAAGTGGGTCACGCAGATGCGGGTGATGCCGCTGGCGGCCACGCCCGCGAAGCTCATCTGCCGCTGGGTGCCCTCCCCCGGGTCGAACAGCAGCCCCTCTCGGTCCCAGCGCAGCAGGTAGCCGTTGTGATTGCGCTGTTTGGTCGGTACTTGGCTGGCCGTTCCGAGAATGACCAGTTCGCGCTGTGACACGGCCGCCAGGCTACCGGCCGGCCCGCGGTTCCTCGCGGCGGCGAGTCCGGCGCGTCCCGGTGGACATACCGACAGGGGGTATGACTGAGGTGGGTAGTATGTCCGGGTGGTCGAGCAACGGTCCCCCGGCACCCGGTTCATCCGGGCCTTCGGGCTGCTCGCACTGCTGGCCGGATTGGTGGCCATGCATGCCCTCGTGTTCGGCATGAGCCACGACGGCATGGGCCATCACTCGGGTCCCGCCACCAGCGCACCGGCGGCCATGGCCACCAGCGCACCGGCCGCGATGGCCGACGCGCCGATTTCCCCGCACGACGCGCTGCTGGAAGCCGCCTCGATCGCCGTGCCGACGGCCATGGACCAGTTCATGTCCATGCCCGGCTGCGGCGGTGACTGCGGCAATGGTCACGCCGGTATGCACGGCTGCCTGTTCGTCCTGGCGGCCTTGCTGCTCGGCCTCGGGCCGGCGCTGCTGGCCTGGGTCGGTCTCGGCCGCCGCGACACTCTCCTCCCGCCCCCGCGCCACCCGCGCGGTTTCCCCGCCCGTCCACCTCCGTGGACGGTTCTCTCCCTGGCCGACCTGGCGATTCTGCGGATCTGATGGGCCCGCCGCGCCGCGTTACCTCGCGCGGACGCGGACTTCGGCCTGCCCGGATCCGGATCACTCACCAAACCCCAAGGAGTTCAACCATGTTCAGCACCCGTCTCAAGTTCGCCCTGATCGCCGCCACCGCCGCCACCGCGCTCGTCGCGGCTGGCTGTAGCAGCAATGACAATGAGGGCTCGAAGGCCACCACCACGACCGCGGCCATGGATCACGGGACCATGCCCGGCATGGGTCACGGCACGTCCACCACCTCGGCGCAGGCGGCGACGCGCAGCGACTTCAATGACGCGGACGTGACCTTCCTGCAGATGATGTACCCGCATCACGCGCAGGCGGTGGAGATGGCGAAGCTGGTGCCGACCCGTTCGCAGAACCAGGAGCTGCTCACCCTGGCCAAGGCGGTGGAGGCGGCGCAGACCCCGGAGATGCAGCAGATCACCACGCTGCTGCGGAGTTTCGGCAAGCCGGCCCCGTCCGCGGACATGGGCGGCCACGCCGGCACGGACGGCATGATGACCAAGGATCAGATGGCCAAGCTGGAGAGCCTGTCCGGCCCCGAGTTCGACAAGCTGTGGATGCGGATGATGATCGAGCACCACCAGGGCGCGATCACCATGGCGAACACCGAACTGGCGCAGGGCTCCAACGCCGACTCCAAGGCGATGGCGCAGGCCATCGTCGCCGCCCAGCAGCAGGAGATCGATCAGATGAACAAGATGCTGGCCCAGGGCTAGTCCTCGAAACACGAACGGGTGCGCCGGTTTTCCGGCGCACCCGTCGCGTGTCTGGTGCGGTCAGCTGCCGATCACGGCGTTCATGATCGTCCCGGCGCTGGTGGCGGTCGCGCCGCCGATCATGGCCCCGGCCACCATCTTCGGTGATTCGAGCCCGCCGCCGCTCCACTTCTCCCAGGCGAACCGGCCGCCGCCGTAGGTGATGGCGGTGACGCCGGACAGCATGGTGAACCAGGTGAAGTAGCGGACCAGCTTCATCAGCTTGTCCGCCACCGGCGGCGTCTCCGGGGTGGGGTTGCCGATCTGCGCGACAACCGAGGTGTAAGCGTCATGCACGGCGAGGAGCATGCTCACGATCGGTTCCTCTCGGGATGCTGAAGCGGTGCTGATGGGCGGAACTTGTGGCACAACTCTCACTATTCGAGAGCAATTGAACCGCATTCCGGGAGGTGAATCCGTGACGACACACCACCAGCACCGAACCTGAGCACCCGATCAGCTACCGGTTTTCACATCCTGGCCGTTCATCAGGGAGTGCCGGCGCCCGTAGGCGAAGTACACGACCATGCCGATCGCCATCCAGATGACGAACCGCAGCCAGGTCTCCACCGACAGGTTGAACATCAGCCACGCGCAGGCCAGCACCGACAGGATCGGGATGAGCGGCACCAGCGGCACCCGGAATCCGCGCGGCAGGTCGGGGCGGGTGCGGCGCAGCACGACCACGCCGATCGACACCAGCACGAAGGCGAACAGCGTGCCGATATTGACCATTTCCTCGAGCGTGCCGAAGTCCACGAACCCGGCCAGCACGGCGCAGATGACACCGACGATGGCGGTGATCCGGACCGGGGTGCCCTTGGAGCCGGTGTGGGCGAGCTTGCGCGGCATCAGACCGTCGCGCGACATCGCGAACAGCACCCGGGTCTGCCCCAGGAACAACACCATGACGACGGTGGTCAGACCGGCCAGCGCGCCGATGGAGATGATGTTCTTGGCCCAGGTGACGCCGTGGATGGCGAAAGCCGTTGCGAGCGTGGCGTCGCCGCCCTGCAGGTCCTTGTAGGACACCATGCCGGTGAGCACCAGCGAGACGGCCACGTACAGCACGGTCACGATGGCCAGCGAGCCCAGGATGCCGCGCGGCACATTGCGGGCGGGGTCCTTGGTCTCCTCGGCGGCGGTGGCGACCACGTCGAAACCGATGAAGGCGAAGAACACGATGGAGGCCGCGGCGAGCAGGCCGTACCAGCCGTAGTGGCTGTTGCCGCCGCCGGTGACCAGCTGGAACAGGGTCTGGTGTACCGCTTTCGCGCCGCCGGTGTCGGCGTTGGGGACCGATTCGGGGATGAACGGTTTCAGGTTGGAGGCCTTGAAGTAGGTCGCGCCGACCACGACCACCAGGGCGATGACGGCCAGTTTGATGGCGACCGCGACCGCGGACACCCGCGAGGACAGTTTGGTGCCCATGGCCAGCAGCACGCCGAGGACGGCGATCAACAGCACCGCGCCCCAGTCGAACTTGACCGATCCGATATGCCAGATGGGCTGGGTGTTGAGGACCGTGCCCAGGTATTGCGACCAGCCCTTGGCCACGACCGAGGTGCCGAGGGCGAATTCCAGGATCAGGTCCCAGCCGATGATCCAGGCGATGAGCTCGCCGAAGGTGGCGTAGGAGAAGGTGTACGCGCTGCCCGCGACCGGCACGGTCGAGGCGAATTCGGCGTAGCAGAGCGCGGCCAGGCCGCAGGCCACGGCGGCGAACACGAAGGCCAGCGAGACGGCGGGCCCGGCCATGTTGCCCGCGGTACGCGCGGTGAGGGTGAAGATGCCCGCGCCGACCACGACCGCGACGCCGAAGACCGTGAGGTCCCACGAGGTCAGATCCTTGCGGAGCTTGGCGTCCGGATCGTCGGTGTCGCGGATCGACTGTTCGACCGACTTGGTCCGGAACAATCCGCTGCCACGCGGGGCAGCGGGACCGGCGGTGTCTCGCGGGGAGTCCGATAACGCCACTATCTCTCCTAAATCTGGCTTCTCGGCAACAAAATAGTTCTCACCGATCGGTCACCGGCGGACTTCCGGCCGGTGCGCCGTCGCTGGTGGCCGGAGTTATCGGCATCACACGAAACCGTAGCATCGGCTGGTACGTACCAGTTCAGCAACTGGCTGGACAACGACAAGATCCCTGCGTGCCGTCATCGCGCCACGCCGAGGACCGTCGGGTCGGATTACTGTTTCGGTATGGGTGTCGGGGGCCAGGACACGGGTGGTGATCCCGAGGCGCTGGATCGGGTGCTGGCCGGCGCCCGCGGGGTCCGGGTCCGCGAGATGCCGGGCGACGCGCCGACCCTGCTCGAGGAGCGCGACCCGGTTGCCGTGCGAGCGCTGCGGGAGGCGCTGCGCGTCACCGACCTGCCCGGCTTCGTATGCATGTGCTGGGGCGATGTGGTGCTCGACTTCTTCGACGCCGACGAACGCCCCCTCACCGCCGTGACCCTGCATCACGGCTACTCGATTCGCTGGTCCGGATGGCCGCGGGACGCGCGGCTCGCGGACGGGGTCCGCTCACTGGAATGGCTGGCGGTGCGCGGCGTCGCGGTACCGCTGCGCGAATTCCGCGCGGCCGAGCAGCGCCAGGCCGAGAGCGACCGCACCGCACGCCGCTGGGTGGCCGGTATTCCCGAACCCCTCATCCCCTTCGCCGGACTCTTCCTGGATACCTCCACCACCGGCGGCGGTCTGACCGGACCTCAGGTGGAGGAGGCCCGCGCCCTGCTCCTGAAGGCGTACCCGGATCCCGTCGATCGAATCCTGCGGCTGTGCGCATGGTTCGCCGGTGGCACCGGGAAGTATTCGGGATACCCTGCGCACGAACGGATTCCGGCGCAGCTCCTACTGTTGGAGGACCGCGCAGATTTCGCGCGGGCGGTGGAGCTGGCCGACGACCAGGCCACCGCGGGCGCGGTCCGCTACCTGCTGAGCTGGGATACCCGTCAGTGCTTGGCCCACCTGCTGTCCGCGCTGTCCCCGGGCGGTCGCCGCAAGATTCTGGCGCACGCCCGGGACGCGGAATCCCGCCGCTGGCTACAGCGTCGCATCGCGGGATTGCGGTAGCTCAGCCGACCGGGGCCGGACGCAGCAGCTCCTCGCCGCAGAAGCGCCGGACCACGTCCTCATCGCTGAATTCGGACTTGGGAACACCCTTTTCGTTGTCGACGCCGCAGGTGCTGTTGCCGTCCTTGTCGTAGGTCCGGATGATCTCGGCGACGAACACCAGTTTCGATCCGACGAACTGCTGGAATTCGATGTACTTGGCGGCGGCGCCGCCCTTGGCCTCTCCCGCGATGTAGCCGCTCGCCGTGCGATCGACGCCGATCCCGAAAACCTTGCCGGCTTCGACGAATTCGGGCGTGGCGGCCTTGGGCCGGAAGACGACGTAGTTCGAGTTGCCGACGATCGCGGTGGATATCGGCACGATCAGCTCGTCGCGGCCGTCGACGTCCAGGTCGGCCAGATACGGTTCGGAGGGCACCTCGGTGTCCTGGACGGACAAGGTCTGCAGGGACTTTCCGTCGCTCCCCGTGACATCGATGCTCGTCCGGGCGCCTGCGCCGGAACTCGCCCGGTGCCGCACGACGAACGAGAGCCCCGCGCTGTCGCGAGAGGTCAATCGGCAGTCCGGCAGCACATCGTGCGCGCCCGCGCCCGCGCCGCGGATATCACCGCATCTCGGCAGGGCCGCCGCGTCCACCGTTGCGGTCGGACCCGGTTTGGTGGTCGTCTTCGTCGCGACCGGTGTCGAAGTCGACGCCGGAGCCTGTGGATCCGCGGTGGTGTCGTCGGGCCCGCAGGCGGTGAGCAGTACGCATGTCGTGATGGCCAGCATCGGCCAGAGCCTCCCCATGCTCAGGAGATTAGCCTGGAATCCACGGTCGAGTTTCCCGAGAGCAGGCCGCAGGCGTCGCACGCCATCAATGGCGAGTACCCCCGACGAGATCGCGGCGCGGGTGGCGCAGTTCCTCGGCGAGATCGAGCCCGCCGCGGGCTGATTCGCCGGCTACGGCACCAGGACGGCGCGGCCCCGGATATGCCCGGCGTCCAGCCGCCGCAGCGCTTCCGGGCCGTCGTTGAGGTCGAAGCGCTCGACCTCCATGTGGATCTTGCCCGCCTGCGCGAGGGCCACGCAGGCGTGCAGGTCGCCGCGGGTGCCACCGAGCGATTTGCGCACGGTGGCGCCCCACGGCCAGCCGGGACCGCCCGCGGGTCCGGCGGTGATCTCCGGTGCGCCGCCACCGATTCCGACCATGCGATAGGCGCCGTTGGGGGCGACGGTCTCGCAGGCCAGCTTGGCGGTCGAGTCGACGCCGACGAAGTCGAACACCGCGTCCGCGCCGCGCCCGTCGGTGAGGTCGAGGATCTGCTTGGCGGTGTCATCGCTCGAAAGGAAGCCGATGTCGGCGCCGCAGTCGCGGGCCAGGTCCAGCTTCTCCTGGGCCTGGTCGACCGCGATCACCCGGACGCCCGAGATGGCCCGCAGGATCTGCACGCCGACGTGGCCGAGCCCGCCGATGCCGATGGCGAGGACGGTGCCGCCGGGCCGCAGGGCTTCGCGGGCGCCGCGGATGGCGTGGTACGCGGTGAGGGCGGCGTCGGCGACGGGGGCCGCCTGCACGAAGTCGAGGTCACCGATGGGTACGAAGGCGCTGGCCGGGATCCGCATGTATTCGGCCATACCGCCGTCGAGGACCAGGCCCGGGGTGGGCGGCATGGCGACGCGGCCGGCGGCGAGGCAGACGTTCTCGTTGCCGCTCACGCATTCCCGGCAGACGCCGCAGGTCCAGAACAGGTAGACCAGGCCGCGTTCGCCGATCTCGCGACCGTTGACGTCGGAGCCGATGGCCTCGATGGTGCCCGCGACCTCGTGGCCGATGGTGAGCGGGTCCTCGCGCAGCTGGATGGGGAAGTTGACCAGGGTCAGATCCGAATGGCACACCCCGGCCGCGCCGACCTTGATCAGCAGGTCGGTGGGTCCGATGTCCGGTACCGGGATGTCGTTGATCTGCACCTTTTCCGGGCCGGTCCACTGGAGTGCGCGCATCGTGCTTCCTTGCCTAGATGTTGTGACCTGGCGCACACGGTAGCATTCGCTTTACACCGCGTCTAGCGAATGACGGAATGTCTACCGATAACCGCCAAACCCTTCCCGACCCGGAAGACACGTGTCTAGGCTGCCGTCCCATGAACTCACCGCGGATCGCCATCGTGGGCGCCGGAATCTCCGGCATCTGCGTGGCCGTGGCCCTGCGACGCGCCGGATTCACCGACTTCACCATCTTCGAGAAGGCCCGGGACTACGGCGGGACCTGGCGCGACAACAGCTATCCGGGCCTGGTGTGCGATGTGCCGTCGCGGTACTACCAGTTCCGGTTCGCCATGAATCCCGCATGGACGCAGCTGTATTCGGCCGGGCCGGAGATCAAGGACTACCTGGTCGGGGTGGCGCGCGAGCACGGCCTGCACCGCAACACCCGCTTCGGCGCCGAGGTGACCGGCGCGGTGTTCGACGGCGACGGCTGGCAGGTCACCACTGCCGACGGAGCCACGGAACGCTTCGACTTCGTGCTGTGCGCGACCGGTTTCCTGCATCACCCGACCTGGCCCGACATCCCCGGACTGGACGAGTTCGACGGTCCGGTCATGCATTCGTCGCGCTGGCGGCACGAGGTCGAGCCGCGCGGCAAGCGGGTCGGCGTCATCGGCACCGGATCCACCGGCACCCAGCTGGTGGGCGCGCTGGCCGGCGTGGCCTCGGAAGTCGTGCTGTTCCAGCGCACTCCGCAATGGATCCTGCCGACCGTGAACCGCCCGTACACGAAGGTGTCCAAGCGCCTGTACCAGCTGGTGCCCGCCCTGGGCATGGTCCCCTACTGGTTCAATCGTGGTGCGTTCGCGGTGTTCTCGCGGGGCCTGGTGCGTCCCGGGCGGGTGCGCAAGCTGATCCAGTGGGTGGTGGAACGCAATCTGCGCACGGTCGAGGATCCCGAACTGCGCCGCAAGCTGACCCCCGACTACCAGGCCATGTGCAAGCGGCTGGTGGTGTCCGACCGCTTCTACAAGGCGGTGCAGCGGCCCGATGTCAGGTTGGTGACCGAGCGCATCGACAGCGTCGAGGCGCGCGGCGTGGTCACCGCCGGCGGGCGCCTGCACGAGCTCGACATCCTGGTGCTGGCAACGGGATTCGACTCGCACGCCTTCATGCGACCGATGGCGATCACCGGCGCCCACGGCCGCACCCTGGACCAGGCGTGGGCGGCTGGTCCGCGCGCCTTCGAGGGTGTCATGATGCCGGACTTCCCCAACCTGTTCATGCTGGTGGGCCCGCACAGCCCCTTCGCCAACCATCCGCTGACGGCGGTCGCCGAGGCGCAGTCCGCACGCATCGTGGGCTGGCTACGCCGCTGGCGCGCAGGCGAATTCACGACCGTCGAACCGACCCACGCCGCCACCGACCGCTACAACGCGCGGATGCGCGCCGCCGCCCCGAGCACGGTGTGGACCACCGGCTGCACCAGCTGGTACCTGGGCAAGGACGGGCTGCCGGAACTGTGGCCGTGGACGCCGGGCCGGTACGAGAAACTGATCCGTAGTACGCCTGATCCGGTGGACTACCATCTGAGGCACAGTGTTACGAGCGGGAAGTGAGATCGTGGAGAAGGCAGTGTGGCGCTTCGTTTCCCGCTTGATCGGCCACTGGATGTTCGGCCCGGCCCCGGATTGGACCCGGGTCCGCGCCCGGGTCGGCGCGAGCACCGCGTTCGCCCGCGCACCGCGCGGTGTCACCGTCGAGGCCGGTCGGCTCGGCGGTGTACCCGTCGAAACCCTCACGCCGCGTGCGGCTCCCGTCGACGCGGCGGTGCTGTATCTGCACGGCAGCGGCTATGTGATCGGCAACTCGAGCATGGTCCGGCCCCTGACCGGCGCGCTGGCGGCGGCCATGGGCACGACGGTCCACTCCCTCGACTACCGCCTGGCGCCCGAGCACCCGTACCCCGCGCCCATCGAGGACACGGTGGCCGCCTATCGAGCGCTGCTCGCACAGGGCATTCCGGCCGAACGTATTGCGGTGGTGGGTGATTCGGCCGGTGGCGGGCTGGCGCTGGATCTGGCGACGCGGTTGCGCGACGAGGATCAGCCGCAGCCCGCGATCCTGGGACTGATCTGCCCGGTGCTGGATCTGTCCGCGAGTTCTTCAGCGTTCCACTGCGATCCGAGCCGGGAGCCGCTGCTGAATCCGCCGCTGATGGCGCAGTTCATGGACGCGTACCTGCCCGGTGTTCCCGAGCAGGAGCGGCGCGCTCGTTCCCCGCTGTATCGGGACATCACCGGTCTGGCGCCGATCGTGATGCATTCGTCGGGGGACGATCTGCTCGCCGGAGACGCGCGGGAGTTCGCCGCGCTGGCCGCGAAAGTCGGCGCGCCCCTGCGGCATCGCGAGTTTCCACATCTCTGGCACGTCTTCCATGTGCTGCCGATGCGGATAGCGCGCGAGGCGGTGGACGATCTCGCGACCATGCTGGCGGACCGTCTCTTCGGCCATCACCTCGGCCACCGGACGGGCCGCTGACCAGAGCCGAAGGCAGGCTCAGGCGAAGGCGCGGCTGACCACCGGCACCACGAACTCCTCGAGCATGGCGCGTTCCTCCGCCTCGTCGCGGCCGGGTGCGGCGAGGAAGGAGACGATGATGCGGGTGAGCCAGCGGGCCAGGCGGCTGCGTTCGGGATCGGTGAGCGCGGTGGGGGTGAACAGCCCCGCCGCGATGGATTCGATGACGTCGGAATCCTGGCTGATACGTCCGGCGGCGCCGGATTCGCCGGGCCGGAACCAGGCGATGAGCAGCGGCTCGGCGCGGACGGCGCGGATCGAGCCGAGCATGGCGGCCACCACCTTCTCGGCCGGGTCCTCGATCGTGGCGACCTGCTCGAATACGCCCGCGGCGATGCGGCGGGTGGCGCGGTGCACGAAGGCGAGGCGCACGGCCTGGCGGTTGTCGAAGTAGCGGTAGAGGGTCGCGCGGGAGCAGCCGGCCGCCTTGGCGATATCGCCCATGCCGACGGCGGCGACGCCGCGCTCGGCGAACAGGCGCGCGGCCGCGTCGAGAATGCGCTCGGCGGCCAGGTCGGCCCGTCCGTCGGCCAGCCAGTCTCGGCTCATGCGATGTCCTTTCACGCCCGATCTGAGACCCCGCGGCGGAGTCCCCTCGATGGTCGCGGGTCCGGCGGCGACGCTGCCGCCGGGCCCGCTCACTCACACTCTGCCCGCGCGTCGCGCGGACGGTGCGGCCGGGCCGACACCGTGCGGGCGAACCCGCACTCCGCTGGGTGCCGGCCCGGAGTTCTGGATCGGCTCAGGCCGCCGCGCGGAACGGCACCGAGATCGGCCAGCGCACGTAGTTGCCGTGCGCCCACTGCACCGCGTCGAGATCGACGGTGAAGTCGGGGCAGCGCGACAGCAGTTCCTCCAGCGCGACCCGGGCGACCATGCGTGCGGCGGCCGCGCCCAGGCAGTGGTGGTGGCCGTGGCTGAAGGTCATGATCCGCTTGGGGTTGCGGCGCACGTCGAGTTCGCCCGCGGTGGGGCCGAATTCGCGTTCGTCGCGGTTGGCGGACCCGTAGCACAGCAGGACGCGCCGCCCCTCGGGGATGGTGACGCCGTGCAGTTCGATATCGCGGGTGGCGGTGCGGGCCAGGCCCTGTACCGGGGAGGTCATGCGCAGGAATTCCTCGACCGCGTCGGTGATGAGCGCCGGGTTCTCCACCAGCAGGCGACGCTGCTCGGGGTAGGCGGTGAGCAGTTGCACCGCGCCGCCGAGGTTTCCGGTGGTGGTGTCGTTGCCGCCGGTGATCATGGTGAAGGCGAAGCCGAGCATGGCCAGCAGGCCCTCGTTGTCGCCCTCCGCCCCGAGCCCGGAGGCCAGCAGGTGCGAGATGGTGTCGTCGCCGGGTTCCTTGCGGCGGCGGTCGATGAGTTCGCTGAAGTAGCCGACCATCTCCCCGACCGCGGTGAAGGCGTTCTGGTCGCCGGCGGCAAGTCCGGCCCCCGCGACGGCGCCGCCGACGATGTTCTCGGTCCAGTCGTCGAAGCGGTCCCGATCCTGTTCCGGCACACCGAGGTAGTGCGCCACCACCATGGTGGGCAGCGGCTTGAACAGTTCCTTGACGATGTCGCCGCCGCCGGCCGCGCGCAGCCGCTCGATGCGCTCGACGACGAAGGCGCGCACCTCGGGTTCCACCGAATTCACCTGGCGGGGCGTGAATCCCGGGGAGACGCGGCGGCGGAAGTCGGTGTGGTCGGGCGGGTCCATGAACACGAACGGCTTGGCGGCGCCGAAGCCGGCGGCGACCAGGTCCACGTAGTCGACGGTCAGCCCGGAGGCCGAGGAGTAGTTCTCCGGTTCCCGGGCGGCCGCGTACACGTCGGCGTGCCGGGTCAGGACGTAGAAGTCGTCGGATTCGCGGCCTTCGGGGACGACCCGGTGGACCGGATCGTGGTCGCGCAGTTGGGAATACATGGGATACGGATCGCGCCAGGTTTCCCCGGATCGCAATTCGAATCGCACCGCATGAGACGCCGTTGAACTCATGAACCGACGGTAAGACAAAACACACACTATGTCTAGAATCTGTTGCAAAGTTGCGCCGATGTACCACGCGGGCGGATCGGTTCTAGAGCACGCGGAAGCGCACCGGATGCGCGAGCGGGCGACCCGCGTCATCGAGATGATGCAGCAGGTAGGAGCCGGTGGGCAGCGGTCCCAGCCGCGGGCCGGGGTCGATCGCGGCCACCTGCCGCACGCCCGCCAGGGCAGCGTTTCCGGCGTCCGGCGCCGCCTGCTCGGTGACGCCGAGGACCACCTCGTCCCGGGTCACCCCGTTCCCCAACGCGAGACCGCGCAGCACCGGCGTCGCGGGGACGGCGGTGGTGAATCCACCGGGGTCGGCGTAGACGGCGAGCCGATGCCCGGCCACCGCCTCGGCCAGACCGTAGCTCACGACGAGATCGCGGCCCGGCTCGTACAGGGACCGGTCCAGCAGCAACCGGGTGCGGGGCGCGGCATCGTCGGCGGTCTTCCCGGCCGCGCCGTTCTCCACGAATCCACGTGCGCGGCACAGGAATCCAGCGTCGGTGGACGCGGACACCGACAGGTCGTACCAGCCCGCGCCTTCGGACTCGCTCTCGCACCGCATGTCCCGGCGTTCGGTAGCCCCGGCGGCGAGGTCGATGGTCCACGGCCCGTCACCGCGGTACGCGTTCGAGACCAGTCGCACCGAAACAGGTTTCGTCCCAGGGTTTTCGAAGGTCCACGCCAGTGTGCGCCACCCCGGGCCGCCCGCGGCGGTCGCGGTGACCCGCAGCCCGCCGCACGGTCCGCCGAGGTCTCCGGCGAATCGCCGCTGGAAGCCGTCGGGGCCGTAGAGGGTGTAGTCGTAATGGCCGTTCACCGCCGGTAGCTCGTGCGTGACCGAGCCGCCGCCGGTGAGATCGAAGCGGGTCGGCGTGTGATCCGTGGCGAAGGCGTTGGGGTACACCAGGCAGTGCGCGGCCGCGGTCCCGTCATTGTCGATGGTCAGCGTGATCGCGTCATCGGGTCCGGGCGCGCAGCGCGCCCGCAATCGATACGGCAGCGGCACCCGCGACCGGCTGCCGCTCTGTTGTTTCGGCATCCGCTGCACGAACGGAAGCGGCTGCGCCACACCGGACATCGGCTGCTCGGCGCGGGGCGAGGCGTTCGGCAGGATGAGGGTGCGCCGGGATCCGAAGTCGAACAGTGCGGACAGGTCGCCGCACATCTGCCGCCGCCACGGGCTGATATTCGGTTCGGCCACGCCGGTGACGCGTTCCAGGAACTTCAGAACCGAGGTGTGGTCGAACAATTCGGAGCAGACGGCCTGCTTGCTCCACGGCGACACCACGATCGCGGGTGTCCGCGCGCCCAGGCCGACATTGTGGCGGCCGAAGTACTCGCCCAGGGTGCCCGGCGGTGGGGTCGGGGCCGGGATGTGATCGAAATACCCGTCGTTCTCGTCGTAGTTGAGGATGAAGACGGTCTTGTTCCACACGTCCGGATGTTCCGCGAGCGCCTCCAGCACGCCGTGCACCAGGGCTTGGCCATTGCGCGGGCCCATCACCGGATGCTCGCAGTCGACGTAGGGCGCGACGATCCAGGACACCGTGGGCAGTCTCCCGGTGGCCACGTCGGTGCGGAAGGATTCCACCAGAGTGCCGGTGCGCGACCGCAACAGCCCGCGCTCGACCAGGGCCCGCTGCCCGGCCGACAGTTCGTCCATCCCCCGTTTCAGGGCGGAGGTGTAGGCGGGTTCCAGGCTCGGATCCTTCTCCAGGTCGGCGTAGTAGCGGAAGAAGTTCTCGAAGGCGACGCCGCGGCCGCCGTTGGTGTACTTCAGCGCGGTGCGCGCGGCCTCGCGGAACGGCAGGAAGAAGTCGAGCGCGTTGTCGGTGTAGTTGTCCCATTCCTGGTAGACGCGCCAGCCGATGCCGCGGTCCTGGAGTCGTTCGGCGTAGGTGGTCCAGGGCAGGCCGAAGATGATGTCGTTGACGTAGCGCCCGGCGTCGGGACCGAGCAGGGCGTCGTAGAGGAACAGATCGCCGGTGCGCGGCCCGACCAGTCCGGCCAGCGCGGCGGCCACCGGCGGCGGGAGCGCGCCGGTCAGGCCGTGCACCAGGCCCAGGACCGCGTCCACGATGCCGGTCACCGGCAGGCTGCGCATCCAGCGCAGTTTCAGATCGTCGGAGAACAGCGAGACCTGCAGGTTCTCCGCGTAATTGTCCAGGGCGAGCGGGTTTTCCACGGTGCCGGTGAACAGGTACATGCGGTTGGGGTCGGTGGGCCCGTTCACCGAGCAGTGGTAGCTGTCGCACAACGTGAACGCCTCGGCGAGCTGGTAGTAGAAGCCCAGGCTGTCGCGGTCGTAGCCGACCATGGTGCCCTCGCCCTTGGCCTTGATCCAGCCGTCGTTGCGGCCGGCGGCGAAAGCCTCGTGGCCGGTGCGGGTTCCGTGATCGGTGCCGTCGATGTTCTGCAGCGTGGTGGTGTACGGCAGGACGACGCGGCCGCCGTCGGGCTGGTGGAAGACCGAGCGGCCGGTGGACAGTTGCAGCGCGTTCAGGTCGGCGTAACCGCGGACGCCGGGCATGGACCCGAAGTAGTGGTCGAAGGAGCGGTTCTCCTGCATCAGGATCACCACGTGCTCGATGCGGTCCCAGCCGCCGGGCGGGGCGGGTTCGGCCCAGGCCTGGGCCAGGCTCGGCGGGAGCATCGACATGGCTCCGGCCGCACCACCGGCGTGCGCGGCGTGCTTCAGAAAACGCCTCCGATCCATGGCATCCCCTAATGAGCATCGGAACGGCTATCTCGAGGATCGCCGACCGACCTTGGGGATTCGTGGCGGTGAGGGGGCTCACCGGTGAAGGGTCAGTTAATTCAACCGGTGCTGTCATCGGTGCGGACCAGCACGAAGACCAGTTCCGTGTCGCCGATGCGCAACACCGCTCCGTCGGACAATAGCCCGCTGTCCACGATGCGCGCGCCATTGACATACACACCGTTGGAGGAGTGCAGGTCCTTGATCACCCAGGTGTGACCGTTGTCGATGAGCAGGGCGTGGTGGCGGCTGACCCGGCCGTCGGCGAGCGCGATGTCGTTGTCGGACAGGCGGCCGATGCGGGTGGCGGAGCCGACCACCGGGTGGACGTGCCCGGACCGGTCACGCAGCAGCGCCTGCGGTTCGTGCCAGCTCCGGTCCACGATGGTGGTGGCTCGGGTGGCCGAGGCGGCGGCGACCTGGCGCACGCTGATCGGATCCTGGCGCAGGATCCGCGATTCCAGTTCCCGGATGCGGTGGCCGGGATCGATGCCGAGTTCCTCGGCGAGGATGCCGCGCAGGCGACGGGCGGCCTCCAGCGCGTCGGATTGGCGGCCGATCATGTAGAGCGCGGTGATCAGCTGCTCCCACAGGGATTCCCGCAGCGGGTGGTCGCGCACCAGCAGATTCAGTTCGGAGACCACGCCCTCGGCGCGACCCTGCGCGATATCGGCCTCGGCGCGGGCCTCGATGACGCCGATCCGCTCGTCGTCGAGGGCGACCGCGTAGGCGTCGGCGAAGCCGAGCCCGCGCAGATCCGACAGCACCGGGCCGCGCCACTGCGCGAGCGCGTCGGAGAGGGCTTCGGTGGCGGCGGCGAAGCGTCCGGCGGCCAGCGCGCGCAGGCCGTTCTCGCGGCGGGTGCGGAAGCGGAAGACGTCGCAGGCGGAGTCCTCGACCACGATGCGGTAGCCGGTGCCCATGTGCTGCAGCATGTTCCGGGCGTCGATGCCGCCGTCGCGCAGCGGCTTGCGCAGGTTGGAGACGATGGCGTGCAGGCTGACCCGGACGTCGGGCGGCGGATTGTCCTCCCAGACGGCGCTGGCCAGCGCATCCACCGAAACCGGCCGGTTGGCGTTGATGACCAGATAGGCCAGCACCGCCCGCTGCTTGGGCCCGCCCAGCTGCTGCGCCACCCCGTCGATGGTCAGCTGCACCGGACCGAGCACGCCCACCCGCGCCCGCACCCCATCCATCGCCGACCTCCCGCCGGACCCCATTTCTCGCCCGTCACTGTAACTGCGCACGGCCGCCCCCGCCCTTCGCATCCGCCGAATTCGTCTCACCGAACTGGTCGGTCCCGGACGCGATTTCGTTCCATCGACCGGGTACTGAAAGCATGCACCGGTGCGGGCGGCTGACGGGAAGGTGCCCGCACCGGTGCCTGCGAGCGAGCAGGGCGCGCGGGTCAGGGCTCGAGGTTGTACACCTCCACCGAGCCGACCATCGTCACCGGGTAGTTGGCTTTCACCCACGCGGTGATCTCCGCGCCGGTGGATCCGTTGGATTCCGAGCCCTGCCCTCCCTGCTGCTGGCCTCCCTGCTGCTGGCCACCGG
Source organism: Nocardia sp. NPDC004582 (assembly GCF_053602115.1). NCBI lineage: Bacteria > Bacillati > Actinomycetota > Actinomycetes > Mycobacteriales > Nocardiaceae > Nocardia > Nocardia sp. NPDC004582. The sequence goes on from NZ_JBSGCY010000004.1 coordinate 51,481, forward strand.
GCTGTTGGCCGTTCTGATCCTGGCGAGGCTGATGTCCCCCACCGGTATGGGTGCCGCCGCCCGGCTGGGAGTTGTTCGGCTGCCCCTGGTTCGAGTTGCCACCGGGCTCGGACTCGTTGCCCTGGCGGGGGCGGATCAGGAGGTACCCGATCTGGTGGTCGGCGACGTACTGCTGGAACTGGGCCAGCGTCGGCGACGGGTCGCGGCCGCTGAAACCGCCGATCGCGAGTAGGGCCTTGCCGGTGGTCAATTCGAGGGTGCTGACATCCTGCGCGCCGATCGCGGCGGCCGCCCAGCGGGCATCGCTGCCCTCGACGAGCGAGGCGATCTGCGGATCGGCCACCCCGCCGCGCTGTCCACCGCCGTATTGGCCTGGGCCACCGGCATTCTGGCCCGGGCCGCCACCGCGCTGACCACGGGCCGGACCCGCGATCGGGCTACCGCCCTGGTGCACGCCGGCCACCGTCTCGAGGGTGTAGGCGGTGGGTCCGAGCAGCCCGGCCAGCAGCGCGAACACACCGATCGCGAGCGTGAACCGCGGCAGTTTCGGGGCGATCAGCAGCGTGGCCGCCGTGACCACCGCCAGGGCCACCAGGGTCCAGCGCAGCCAGGGCAGCCATTCGGGTGTGCGGTGCAGGAGCACGAACGACCAGACGCCGGTCGCGAGGGCCATCACCGCGAGAGTGACGCGAGCCGCGAGATGCGTTCGGCGCTGCCACAATTGGGTCGCGCCGATACCGAGTACGGCGGCCAGCGCGGGAACCAATTCCATCGAGTAGTAGGAGTGGAAGCTGCGGCTCATATAGCTCAGCACGATGCCGGTGACCAGCAGCCAGCCGCCCCACAGCAGCAGACCCGCGCGGACGCGATCGGTGCGGGGCTGCCGGCGGGTCAGCCACAACCCGGCGATCAGCGCGATCAGCGCGGCGGGCAGCAGCCAGGAGAACTCGGTGGCCAGTTCACCCGAGAACAGCCGGGTGATGCCGGGCTGCGAACCGAATCCGCCGAAGCCGCCGCGCATCTGGGACGGATCCGGATGCGCGCCCGGGGTCGGCAGGGCGGAAGGATTCGGCACGGCCGATGGTGTCGGTACAGCCGACGGCATGGTGCGCGGTCCACCGCCGCCGCCGTTGTGGTTGCCCAGGATCCGGCCGAGCCCGTTGTAGTCGACGGCCAGTTCCCACAGGCTGTTGCTGGTGGATCCGCCGATGAAGGGCCGTGAGCTCGCGGGCCACAGTTCGACCAGCGCCACGTACCAGCCCGCGGACAGCACCAGCGCCACGCCCGCGGACGCCAATCGCGTGATGCGCGAGAGCCATCCGCCCGCACCGGCCACCAGCACCGCCAGCGCCAGGCCGGGCAGGATCAGGAACGCCTGCATCATCTTGGCGAGGAAGCCGAACCCCATGAGCACGCCCGCGCCGACCAGCCAGCCGGTGCCGCTGGACCAGAAGCGTTGTCCCGCCGCGTCGATGGACCGCACCGTGCAGTACGCGGCGGCCACCAGCAGCAGCACCATGAGGGCGTCGGGATTGTTGAAGCGGAACATCATGGCCGCCACCGGGGTGACCGCCAGCGCCGCGCCCGCGATCAGCCCGGCGGCCGGTCCGGCCCAGCGCCGCACCGCGGCGATCAGCAAGGCGACCGACGCGACTCCCATCAGCGCCTGCGGCACGAACATGGACCAGGCGTTGAAGCCGAAGAGCCTGCCGGACAAGGCCATCACCCACAGTGCGGCGGGCGGCTTGTCGACGGTGATGGAGTTCTGCGGGTCCAGCGAGGCGAACAGCAGCGCCTTCCAGCTCTGGGTCCCCGACTGCACGGCCGCGGCGTAATACCCGTTGCCCCAGCCCGCGCCGCCGAGTCCCCACAGGTAGACGACGGCCGTGGCGATCAGCAGCGCGGCGGTGGCCGGTAGTTCCCAGCGCGGCCGCCCACTGGCCGGGGACACGTCACCGTCCTTGGGTACGGCCGCATCGTCCGCAACACCGGTGATGGTCGACATGCCACCCGCTTTCTGCTGTTCCAGCCCGATTTCTCTGTCGTCGCGGAGCCTAGGCCGCGGGATTTGACCACAGCTTCGAGTCGGCTGGGAGTTCCCTGTGAGGGCCTGAACTGCGAGAAAAGGGGACGGAAAAGCCGGAAGGGCACCCGCTGTGGCGGGTGCCCTTTCCAGGTATCCGGTGGTGCTTTTCAGTCGCGGAGTGCCTCGAGAATGCTGGGGGCCTCGAGGATCAGACCGTGGGGAGGGTGAAAGCGGCCGTGCGGACCTTGTCGCCGTGCTTGAAGTCCAGGAACAGGCGGTAGGTGCCGCGGCCCGGGACGGCGGTGTGGAAGGTGACGTCCGGGCCGGGCGCGGTGACGCCGTCGCCGGGCTCGCCGTTCGGGTGCACGTGGACGTAGGCCAGGTCCCCGGCGCGCAGGATCACCAGGTGGCCGTAGGCGGCCAGGTAGGGCTGCAGGTCGGTGACCGGCTCGCCGTCCTTGCGCACCGTGAGGGTGAGCAGGCGGCCCTCCCCCGCGACCAGGTCACCGTCCAGGGTGACCTGGTAGCCGTCGACGGCGAAGGTGCGATCCGGGTGCGGCGCGGTGCCGGGCCGGTAGTCACCGGCGATGGCGAAATCCGCTCCCAGCGTGATGGTCCGGCCCAGGGCGCGTGGCGCGATATCGGTGAAGGCGCGGTAGGCGCCCGCCTCGGGGAGGTTCAGGCGGACCGTCCAGGTGCCGTCGGCCTGCCGTTCGGGGTGCACGTGCCAAAAGCCGGTGAGCTCGCGCTGCACGACGATCAGGTGCAGTTCCTTGTCGTGGATGGCGTCGAACTCGGTGACGGGCGCGCCGTCGGGGCCCAGGATGCGGAAGCGGAACTCGGTTTCGCCTGCGGCGACGACCTTTTCGGCGAGGTCGAGGGTGTAGCCGTCCTGGGTGACCTGGAGGCCGCCCGGTACTCCGGCGTCGTGGCCGGCGTGCGCGTGGCCGGCGTGCGCGGCGTGGTCGCCGTGTCCGGTGTGGGCGTTGTGCTCAGCGTGTTCGGCGTGCGCAGTGTGGTCGACATGGGCGGCGTGCGCGCCGTGCCCCTCGTGTCCGGCATGGGCGCCCTGTGCGTTGTGAGCCGCGTGATCGGTGTGTCCGGCAGGCTCGCCGTGGGTCGCGTGGTTGTGGTGTCCGGTGTGGGCCTGGGTGGTCATTTTCTCGTCCCTCTCAACTACTTTCGCTGCCTTACGGAAGATCAAGTTAATACCCCCTGGGGGTATCCGCAAGAGATGCTGATGTGAACTGGGTCACCAGACGTCCAGGGTGGAGCTTGACCTCAACAGTGGTTCAGGTATCAGGATTCGCGGTGGGCCGCACCGCGGCCCGTGACCCGCGACCACGGCGCGCCCAGTACACCCCGCGTCGTGGCCGCGGGGTCCGGTGAGGCATGTCGCGGTGCCGCTCGGCCGCTCCCCGGCCGGGGCGGCGTAGGGTCGATAGCGATCGTTCAGCTATCCCGCAGCCGCACCGCGTGATTCGCCGGTGGGAGAGGACGTAGCCATGCCGACCGGGGAAACCGTGATCGTCGCCGTGGACGAATCGGCCGGTTCCGCCGTGGCCTGGGCCGCGCACACCGCCGCCCTGCACCACGCGCCCCTGCACCTGCTGCGGGTCCTCGAGATCACCCCCGACGCCGGCCTCGGCCTGGGCACCGCGCTCACCTCCGAGGACTACGAACGCCTGGAGGAGCACGGCAACTGGCTGCTGGACACCGCCGCCCAGGCGGCCGCCGCAGCTTCCCCCGGCCTCACCGTCACCACCGAACTGACCACCGGCGCGGTCGTCCCGACGCTACTCGAGCGCACCCACGGCGCCCGCATGCTGGTCGGCGGCGCCCGCGGCGGCGGCACCCTGCGCCGCGCCCTGCTGGGCTCGGTCAGCTCGGTGCTGGCCCGCCGCGCCCACTGCCCCTTCGTGGTGGTCCGCGACGGCGTCCCGCTACCCGTGGATCTGCCGACCCGCCCGATCCTGGTCGGCGTGGACGGCACCAAGATCAGTGAGCCCGCCATCCACGCCGCCCTGGAAGAAGCCTCCGTGCGCGGTGTCGCGGTGATCGCCCTGCACGCCGAGGGCGCCTCCGACGACCCCGAAATGGACGCCCTCGACGACTACGTCCTCGCCGAATCCCTCGCGGGCTGGCAGGAGCGCTACCCCTCGGTCCGCATCGACCGCGAAACCACCCACGACACCCCCGAACGCTCCCTCCTCGACCTCTCCTCCGGCACCCAGCTCCTGGTGGTAGGCACCCGCGGCCGAGGCGGCTTCACCAGCAAGGTCTTCGGCTCCACCAGCCAGTCCCTGCTCCTCTCCGTCCAAACCCCCATCATGATCGCCCCCACCCCCTAGCCCTCCTCCTGGTGACCCCACACCCCCACCCGAATACCTGCTACCCGTACGGACGTACGGCTCGGTAGTCTGACCCAGACGCCCCCGTAGCCCAATTGGCAGAGGCAGCGGACTTAAAATCCGCCAAGTGACGGTTCGAGCCCGTCCGGGGGCACTACGAAACCGCTGGCAGCGCGCAACTTTCAGCGCCTACGGCACGCGCCCGTTCGAACTCGGTCCGCAATTCACCCGCAGCGGCGAGCTCGACCGAGTCATCCGCCACACCACCAGGCAGGTTCCGGGAGCATTCCGATGAGGGTGAACGGCCCCGAACGAGAAGGGTCGATGTTTTCGAATCCCTCCGGGCACAACAATTTTCGATGAAGCGTGGCGTCGATGAGGGCCTCAGTAAGTTGCGAGTCCTCCGCCCTTGGCGTTCAGCATGGTTTCGTGAGTCAGCCGATCGCTGGGACGGAGCAGCAGGGGCATGGACCCGGTGTGCCACACAACGGACTGCACGACCTGCCGGTCTTTGAGGAAGACGTAGTAGCCGAAAGGCGCCGGATACTCGGAATCGGTACGGGGCGGTAGCCCCTTCCAGCAGGTGCCCACTGGGGTTTGCGCGGTGTTGTTCATCCAGTCATCGTCGTAGGCTTCGGCCGCCTCGATCATCGTGTCCCAGCCATCGGACCAACCTGCCGCGTGAGTGATCTCGCCGAGACTGACGGGTTGATGCCCTCGACCTGCGGTTTCGAGTGCCGCAGTCAGCGCCTTGCTCGAGCCGAGCGGCTCCGGCTCCCGGTCGAGGCGGATTTCGGATTGACAGGTTTTCGCAGCGGGCTTTGCCGGTTTGGCAGCACATCCGGCCAGCAGTGGAACCATCAGGATGCCGACAACGATCATGGCTGGTTTCACTTGCCTCGCACTCACTTTCCCTTGCTTGGAAGTGGGATATCCAGTTGCTCGAAACTCGTCGCATCCGTCCGGGGAGTGATTCCTCGACAACGGTTTTCGATGAAGCGTGGCGCCAGCGAGCATGCTCAGTAGGTTCTGAGTCCGCCGCTCTTGGCGTTCAGCATGGTTTCGTGAGTCAGTCGCTCATTGGCGCGGAACTCCAGGACCCTGTACCCGGTGTTCCACGTCACGGACTGCACCGCCTGCCGGTCTTTCAGGAAGACGTAGTACCCGAAAGATGCCGGCTCCGAACCGATTCGGGGCGGTAATCCCTTCCAGCAGGTGCCCGGCGGGGTTTGCGCCATCTTGTTCAGCCAGTCGTCGTCCATTGCCGACGAGACGTCGATCACCGTGTCCCAGTCGTCGGACCAACCGGCTGCGCGAGTGACCTCACCAAGACTGATGGGCTGCTCCCTGTTCCCAGCGGTTTTGAACTCCGCCGACAGCGCCTTGCTCGAGCCGAGCGGCTCTGGCTTGCTGTCGAGGCGGATTTCGGATTGGCATGCTTTCGCGGCAGGCTTGTCGTGTTTGGCGGCGCATCCAGCCAGCAGCGGAGCGAGCAGGATGCCGACAACGATCGTGGCTGGTTTCACGTGCCTCGCACTCACTTTCCCTTGCCCGGAAGCGGGATATCCACTTGCTCGGGACTCGTCGTATCGGTCCAGGGAACGGTATTGCTGAAGGCGATCTGGGCGGGAGCGGCCGGGTTGGGGTCGGGATGGTGGATGACGACGGTGTCGCCCTTGTCGACCGCGGCGATGACCGCTGTTTTCAGGTCGTCCTTGGACGCGTTCATGTTCGCCAGGCCGATCTGACGGCCGACATCGTTGTTCTTGAGGTCCATTGCCTCTCGCTGCGGACCGTTTCCGCCGACGCCCTCGTGAGCGGTGGCGTACTGCTTCGCCCAGTCGGCGCCGAACTCCTGGGTCATACGCGCGTTCCAGTAGGCATGCCGGGCCGCGTCCCCGTGACCGTCATCCTTCGAGTCGGGATTCACCGCTGTGTACTTGTTGTTCTTCCCGAACTCTTCCGCCTCGTCCTTGATGTCGTTGAACTTCATGTAGTTCATCGGATTGCCGCCGTAGAGCGGGTTGCAGAGCTTATCCATCGCGGTCTTTTCCTCGACGGTCATCTCTACCGGCTGCATGTCGGGCTTGGATATCCGGATCAGGTTCAGCAGGGTGGAGTCGGGCCAGACGACGATCTCGGACTTCGTCGTGTCCACCTGGTAGTTCAGGAGAATATCCCGGAGTGCGGCGTCCGCGGGAATGCCGGCCAGCACCAGCTTGACATCATCGGATACGTGCTCGAGTTGGGTGGCCAGGTCGCGCGCGCCGATCTTGTCGGTTGCCTGCACATCCCAGAACGCCTGCTTGAGACTCGCACCCAGGCGAAGGCAGTCGGCGGTCTTCCAGGCGACGGAAGCCGGGCATCCCCAATGCTTTTTGATGGTCTCCCAGTTCGAGTCGTATGACTTCACGTCGCCGGTCTCGTCGTCGTAGAAGAGGTTGTACTCCGAGTCTTTGACGTCGTCGACTGCCGACTGCAAACTCTTGATATCCGATTGCAGTGCGGCAGTCGTGGCGTCGATCTGCTTATGGATGGCATCGAGGACGTCACCGCTGGTGACCGCCTCGTTCTTCAATTTGGTCGACATGGTGCGAGCGGCAGTACCGCCGGCATCGCCGAAGTAGGAGTCGGAGCCCTGAATCGCCTTGTCGGCGTTGAGGGATTCGGCTTCGAGGGTGATACCGGCGTTCATCGCGTCCGCGCTGGCGAAGCGTGCCGAATCGAGCTTCCAGCCCAGCACCGTGGAGATGGTGATCTTCTCACCGCTCACTTGATCCCCTTGAATCCAGCCACGTTCGCCTCTTCCATCCCATCGACGGTGCCGGCCGCGTTATCGGTCAGCGTCGCGAACTGGTCGAGCCTGCCTTGATGGAGCGTCACCACCCGATCCATCGCCTTGAGTACCAACCCGACGTTTTTCGCGAAGGCGGAGAACGGCATCGCGCCGAGTGCGGCGTCACGGTTGTGCTCGCCGATCGGGTTCAGTTTGCCGATCGCACCGGCATGGGTCCGCGTCTCGGTCGCGAGCGCGCGCATCTTCTCAGGATCGAAAGCGACCATGTCTACCGCCCCACCAACAGCTTTCGTGTCATGAATCCCCCAGCACTGGCCATAGTGCTGCCGAATAGTAGCCGGTCGGTATGTACTGTGAACAATCGGGCGCTTGGTGTAGGTACAGTGTCGGGCAGTCGGGGGGGACATCCCGGCGTGGACGATCCGGATGGAAGGGGTGCGGAGCACGTGGACCAGCGTCGCGCGCGGGCCGAGAAGATCGATGAGGCCATCGGGGTGGTCCGAGCCCAGGCTCGCGCCGCGGACCGGAGCATGGCGATCGAGGTGGACGCCTACGGGCAGATCACCCAGATCAAGCTGGCGCCGCAGGCCGTCGCCGAGGGGACCCAGCAGCTCGAGCGGACCATCATCGAGCAGTACCGGGCGGCGCGCGCCGATGCGGAAGCGCAGGCCCACAAGGTGTACGAACAGTTCGTTCGAAACGAGAAGCAGGCCGCCGTACAGGCAGCCCCGCCGCAACCCGAATGGGCCGATCCGGACGATGTGCAGCCGGTCAGGCTCTGGACCAACACGCGGTAACAAGGAATTCCGCACGAAATAGCGTCGGGCGGGTAGCACCCCTGTGGGCGTTAAGGATTCGACAAGTGGGCGGGGCGAGAGTTTCGCGCATGAGTAGTAGTCGTGGGGCCGCGTTGGAAGCGGCCGGGGGCATTGTGGGTGGAATCGCCGGGGCGGTCATGGGTTTCGTCTACCCGTGGGCGATCATCGCGCTGCAGCGCAGTGTGGGGATCACTGATCCGGGCCGGCCCGCCACTGTCACCGAGGATGGGCCTGTCGAGTACGGGGTGGGATCGGTCGGCTACTGGGCCAGTTGGATCGCGACGTTCGCCGCGATCATCGCAATCGGGGTGGTGGGGTCGAGGTATCGGTATACGCGGGTTGCCGCGCTGCCCGCGACCATGCTGTTCGCGATCGTCACCCTTCCGCTGGCCCTGTTGTTCATCGCGTTCGACTTCGGTGGTGCGCCCCATCCGAGTTGATGGGACGGTCCGAGGAGTCAGGCCGTCCGCTGGGCTTGTTGTTTGATCACGAGGGCGACATGGAGGCGGGAGGGGCAGTCGAGTTTGGTCATGACTTGGCGGAGGTGATTGACGACCGTCCATTCGGCGATGCCGAGGCGGCTGGCGATCATGCGGTTGGTCATGCCCTCGGCGACGAGGCGGGCGATCTCCAATTGCCTTTTGGTCAGCCGGGATACGGGGGAATCGGGGCCTTCGGCGGGCAGGGGCGGGGTGGAGAGGGCGTAGGCGATGGCCTCGTCGATGTCGAGGACGGAGCCGACGGTGGAGACGGCGGGGTCGTCGGTGTCGAGGGTGGGGTCGGGGATGAGAACGTGGTCGGTCAGTTGGGGCAGGGCGTAGGCGTCGCGAATCCAGCGGGCCGCGGCGGAGAGTCGGTGTACGTGGTCGGAAAAGTGTTCACCCGCCGCGTGATAGGCGCGGGCGCAACCCTCGAGGGCCACGACCATTTCGACGGCGTTGCGAGCCGGGTCGGGGGTGCGCAGGGCGAGGCGGAAGACCTCGTGGGCGTGCTGGGGTGCGCCGGCGCGCAGAAGGGCGCGGCCGAGGACCGCGAGCAGGCCGAGGCGGTCGCGGCGATGCGGCAGGGCGGCGATGCGGTCGCGCAGGGCCTGCCAGTCGCCGTCGCCGTCCTGGGATCGGTCGACATGGACCAGCGCTTCGACCAGTTCGCCGACCTCGCGTTCGCGGGGCGTGCGGGCGGCGGCGGGTGGGGCGCTGTCGATCAGGGTTCGGGCCCGCCGCGTGTCCCCCACTTCGTTGCAGGCCACGGCTAGTCGCCAGACCGCCGATCCGGTCGGTTCCACGGCGGAGGTCAGCAGGGCGACCGCGTCCGCGAACCGTCCGGATCGTAAAGCCCAGTGGCCCAGCAATTCCCGGCCCAACGCGGCCGCGACCGGATCCGCGGTCTTCGACATCCGGATGAGCGTCGCCTCGGCCCAGGTGAACGCGCGCCGCTCGATCCAGATGTCCTCGAGTTCGCGCAGCATGCGTACCGCACGAACCGCTTCGCCGTGGACCGTGAAGTAGTCGATGGTCGCGACCAGGTCGCCGTGCCAGCGTTCGGCGAGGCGCACCGCGGTGGGGCGACGGGCCGGGTCGTCGAGCATGCGCGCGATGCGGGCGGCGAGCTGACTCATCCCCGCCGCGCGCATGGCTCGAATACGCAGCGCGCGTTCGGGATCCGCGAACAGCAGCTGCCGCAGACCGGTGCGCGTGAACCCGGACATGGCGTAGGTGTAGTGCCCGTTGCCGGCGACCGCGTGGTCGAGCAGGCTGCGGTTGACCAGGTCCGCGAGTCGCTCCACGATGGCGTCGCGCTGCTGACCGCACAGCAGCAACAGCACTTCCTCGAGATCGGTGAGCACGTCGGAGGTGGCGATCTGCAGCAGCAGGTCGACCGACAGCGGGTCGAGATCGCTGGTCCCCCACTCCAGGCAGTCGCGGACGGTGCGATGCCGCGCGGGCGTGTCGACGAACGGCGACGGCGGCAGCGGCTGCCCCGATTCGATGCGCCGCAGCGTCCGCTCCGCCCCGAACCGGGCGATGGCGGCCGCGGCCAGTTCCAAGGCGAGCGGCACACCGCCGAGCGCCGCCGCGATCTCCTCCACGATGGCGAGATCCGCGGATGCCGCTCCCCGGAACCGGGTTTCGATGCTGTCGAGCAACAGCCGCGCGGCCGGGCTCGGCTCGGCCGGGTCCGGGGTGGCCGTGGTGGGCAGCGGGTGCACCTGGAACAGGCATTCCTGGTACAGCCCGAGCGCCCGCCGGCTGGTGGTGACCACGGTCAGATCGGGTCGGCGGTTCAGCAGCGCCGGAAGCTCGTCCGCGAGCGCGCGGACCGCACGATCACAGTTGTCCAGGAACAGAATCGGCGAAGCGCCCTCGAGTTCGGGTCCACCATCGATCGCCGACCACACCCGTTGCGTATCCGGCAGCTCGGCCAGATCCACCGCGACCACCCGCGAGATTCCATCCCGCACGGCTTCGGCGGCCAACCGGCTCTTGCCCACCCCCGCGAGCCCGGTCACCGTCAATACCCGGACCCGCGAATCCGAGATGAGCCTCCGAACCTCGTCGACCTGGCCTTCCCGCTCGAGTAGCGCGGGGAATCTGTAGCTGTCAGGCATCGAGCAGGCATCCCATCCGATCGAACTCCGGCAGTCGTCCCCCGAAGCCGCAGTCTAGGACCGGTTCCACCGGCCCGCGCCTCGACAGTGCCCCCGATTTCCCCGGCACGGACCTGGCAGAAACTTGCCGGTGTCCCCGCACACCGCCCGCGGGATAGGTTGTCCGGTTCGGCGCCGATCGGTTCCCGGGCGACCGGGGCGGGGTGTGCGGTGTACCTCACAATGTCCGCCCAGCTGAGAGTGGGTGCGGGCGGTCCAGGAAGATGGTGCTCGAGTAACTCGAGTACAAGGAGATTTCGTGGAACGCATTGGCGTGATCGGTGGCGGCACCATGGGTGCCGGTATCGCCGAGGTGGCGGCCCGCGCGGGCGGGTCGGTCCTGATCCTGGAGCGCGACACCCAGGCGGCGGACGCCGCGGTGGAGCGGATCGAGAAGTCGCTGGCGCGCGCGGTGAAGTCCGGGCGGCTCGAGCAGGCCGCCGCCGACGAGGCCCGCGCCCGCATCGCCCTGACCACCTCGATCGACGATTTCGCCGATCGGGAGCTGGTCATCGAGGCCGCGCCGGAGATCGAGTCGCTGAAGGCCGACTTCTTCACCAAGCTCGACGGCATCGTCTCCCCCGAGACCATCCTGGCCACCAACACCTCCTCCATCCCGGTGATCCGGCTGGCCAACGCCACCGCCCATCCGGAGCGCGTGGTCGGCGTCCACTTCTTCAACCCGGTGCCGGTGCTGCCGCTGGTCGAGATCGTGGTCACCCTCAAGACCGACCGCGCGGTGGTCGACAAGGTCACCGGCTACGCCCGCGACGTGCTGGGCAAGCGCACCATCGAGTCCAAGGACCAGGCGGGCTTCATCGTCAACGCCCTGCTGATCCCGTACCTGTGCGGCGCGATCCGCATGTTCGAGACCGGCTTCGCCAGCGCCGAGGACATCGACGAGGGCATGGTCAGCGGCTGCGCCCACCCGATGGGTCCGCTGCGCCTGTGCGACACCGTCGGCCTGGACGTCACCCTCGCGGTCGCCGAGTCGCTGTTCGCCGAGTTCGGTGAGCCGCAGTACGCGCCGCCGGTGCTGCTGCGCCGCATGGTCGACGCGGGCTACCTGGGCCGCAAGACCGGCCGCGGTTTCTACACCTACTGATTCACCCGAATTCGGCCGCCCGCGCTCGACGTGCGGGCGGCCGAATTCGTGTCCGGCTGCGGGCGAACGACTTACGGTCACGAACTTGTCAATTGTCCAGCATGGTTGGTTTGTTATGCACTACCCTGACCCGCGATGCGCCGCTGACTTCCTGAAATCTGGTGCAGGAAACAGTGAATCGGTTCCGGAACAGCAAGGAAACAACCGTGCACGCACGCAGCCTCGTCACCGCCCTCGGCGCGTTCGCCGCCGCCGTCACCCTGGCCGCCGGTAACGCGCAGGCCATTCCCGCGCTGGCCGTCGACGGCGCGCGCGAGACCAATGGCAATGCCGTGATCACGGTTTCGTATTTGTGTACCGGACCGGCCGCCGCCCTGTCGGTGACCGTGCGGGCCACGCCCTACCTGGGGACCGGCGTCAACGGCAGCGCGCTCGCGCCGGTGGTGTGTGCCGGAGAACCGCAGCAGGCCACCGTCACGGTCAATCCGGTGCAGCTGTTCGGGGAGTCCGCCAAGTTCCAGTCCGGGGCGCTCACCGACGTGACGGTCACCGTGCTGGACCTGACGCTGAATTCGCCGGTCAACACCACCAAGAAGCGGATCGAACACCTCGGCTGAGCGAGACCGGTCGTCAGTACTTAATGACGACGGATTCCCGGTCATCGCGATCTTCATAACGTTGTCCTCATCACGTTCACACGAACCGAGGAGAACGACAATGAGTGACATCACCGAACTCGTGCAGCGCTACCTGGCCGCCTGGAACACCACCGACGCCGGGCAGCGGGCGGCACTGGTGGCCGAACTGTTCACCGAGGACGCCGAATACACCGACCCACTGGTGTCGGTGCGCGGGCACGCCGGACTCGACGCCACCATCGCCGCCGTGCAGGCGCAGTTCGCCGGGCTCGAGTTCACCCTCGGCGGAGCCGTGGACGCCAACCACCACATCGCCCGATTCACCTGGCACCTGGGCGCTCCCGGCGCGGAACCGCTGGTGATCGGCTTCGACGTGGCCGCTCTCGCCGCCGACGGCCGCATCGAGCGGGTGTACGGCTTCCTCGACCAGGTCCCGGCCGGACTCTGAATCACCACCGGCCGGGCGGCACGCGATCCGCCCGGCCGCCATCGAAACTTCGGTACGACAAGGGGATTCCCATGTTCTTCACCACCCCCACCGACGGCACCACCCTCGCCTACGAGGACTACGGCACCGGCACACCGCTCGTCTTCGTCTCCGGCTGGGCCCTGCCCACCGACATGTGGGAATTACAGGTGCCGTTCTTCCTCGAACAGGGCTACCGCTGTGTCCTGCTGGATCGCCGCGGCCACGGACGCTCGGATCGCCCCTCCGCCGGCTACGACACCGACACCCGCGCCGACGATCTCGCCGCCCTGCTCGAACACCTGGAGCTGCGCGACGCGATCCTGATCGCCCACTCCACCGGCGCCGCCGAGGCGGTCCGCTACCTGGCGCGCCACGGCGCGGACCGGGTAGCGCGAATCGCCTTGCTGGGACCCGCGATTCCGTACCTGCTCCAGACCGAGGACAACCCGATCGGCGTCCCCGCCGCGATGATCGACGCCTCCACGGCAGACCTGCGCGCCGACCGCGCCCAGTGGCTGGCCGACCGGGCACAGGGCTATTTCGCCACCCACCTCGGCACCCGGGTATCCCCGGCCGCGATCGAGGCCGAGGTGCGGCGCAGCCTGAGCTGCTCCCCGATCGCGGCGCTCGAGGTCCAGAAAGCGGTGGCCCGCACCGACCACCGCGCCGATGTCGCCGGGCTGTCGGTGCCCACGCTGCTGCTGCACGGCCTGCACGACCAGTCCATCCCGATCGAGGTCAGCAGCCGCCAGGCGGTGCGGCTCTACCCCCAGGCGGTGCTGAAGGAGTACCCGACCGCCGGGCACGGGCTGTACCGCAGCCACGCCGACCAGGTGAACGCCGACCTGCTCGAATTCATCAAGGCGTAGTAGCGGACCGATCAACGCAGCTGCGCGGCAATGCCTTTCAGCTCACCGCGCGAGGTCACGCCGAGCTTCGGGTACGCCTTGTACAGGTGGTAGCCGACGGTGCGGTGGCTCAGGAACAGCTGGGCCGCGATATCGCGATTGGACAGCCCCTCCGCGGCCAGCCGCACGATCTGCAACTCCTGCGGGGTCAGGCCGGTGGCGGTGGCGCTCGCTCCGGCCGGATCGGCGGCCGGGGCCCCGGCGGCCGACAGCTCGTGCCGGGCACGCTCGGCCCACGGGCGCAGGTCCAGGCGCTCGAAGACCTCGAGCGCCTCGGTCAGGTGGGCGCGCGCCTCCGATTTGCGGCGGGCCCGGCGCAGCCATTCGCCGTACAGCAGTGCGGTGCGGGCGAATTCGATGGGGCGGGCCTCGCGATCGTGGATCGCCAGCGCCCGGGTGTAGAGGTCCTCGGCGTGGTCGTCGTCGAGCAGGGCCCGGCAGCGCAGCACCAGGGCCTCGGCCCAGGGCTGCCCCACCGATTCCGCCCAGCCCGCCAGCTTCGCGAACGGCGCGGCGGCGCGTTCCGGGGCGCCGAGCCGGACGGCGGCCTCGACCAGGTCGGGAATCGAGCGGATGGCGCAAATGTGGTGGCTGAAGGGGACTTTCGTCAAACGCTCGAGGCGCGAGAGGGCGGACTCCGCCCGACCGGCGCCCAGGTCGAGCAGGCCCAGCGACCAGTGCGCCCAGGGCGCGCCGGGAGCGATCGACCCGGGGGTGTCCCCTTCCAGGCCCAGTTCGGCGTGCGCGCGGCACTCGGCGTCATCGCCGCGTAGCGCGTCGAGATGCGCCAGCACACTGCTGAGTTGGCGCACCCACTGCCGCTGACCGGTGTCGCGGGCGAGGTCGCGGGCTTCGACGGTGGCGGTGCGCGCGTCGGTCAGGCGGCCGGTGAAGATATCGGCCTCGGCGGCGAAGAACAGCACGGTCGGCAGGCGGCCCGCCGCACCCGCGGCGCGATGCCGGGCGGCCAGCGATACGGCCAGGTCGAAGGCGGGACCGTCCTGTCCACGGGCCAGGGCCACGCCGCACAGGATCAGCAGCACCTGATCGGAAACCGCACCACGGGAACGGATCTCGGTGAGCGTGTCGGTGAGCGACAGCGGCTTGCCGGGACCGGTGTCGAACAGTCTGCCGAGGAACCGCACGACCGGTGTCACGGCGGGTTCGTCCGCCAGGCGTAGGTCGCCCAGGCGCTTCAGCACCTCCGTCAGTTCCGGTTCGCCCAGGTACCAGCCGGTGTGGATGGCCTGCACCAGCATTCCCGCGGCCTGCTCCGGATCGTAGGCGGCGATGCTCGCGGCCGCGTCGATCAACAGGCGATGCGCGTCGGGGAACGCGCCCTGCCAGAACTTGGCCAGCGCCTGCACCTGGGAGAGGCTGGCGCGCAACGACTCCGAACTCACCTCGCGGGCGGTGCGGCGGGCCAGATCGCCGGCCCGCTCGACATCCCCCGATTCCAGCGATGCCTGGGCGGCCAGGGTCTGGCGGCGGGTGCGGTCCTCGGGCCGGTCGCTCAGGCGCGCCGCACGATCGTAGGCGGCGGCCGCCGCGGTGTGACCGCCGCGCTCCCGGGCTCGAATGGCGGTGCGCTCCAGTGCATCCGCCACCTCGGCATCGGGGCCGAGGGCGGCTGCCGCCAGATGCCAGGCGCGCCGATCCGACTGCTCGGGCGCGTCCAAAGCGTCGGCGAGGGCCCGGTGCGCGGCCAAACGCTGCCCCAGCGGCGCACGTTGGTAGACGGCCGCGCGAATCAGGGGATGGCGGAACGTGATCGAGACACCGGGGTGGCGCCGCAGCAGATCCGCGGCCTCGGCGGGCGCGAGATCGTCGACACCCGCGCCCAGACTCGCCGCCGCGCGCAGGACGATCCCAGGTTCCCCGGATTCGTCGGTGGCGAGCACCGTGAGCAGCGTCCGGGTGGCTTCCGGCAGCCGGCTGATCCGGCCGTGGAAGGCCACCCGCAGGCGATCGGTCAGCGGCAGCGCCCCCGCGGCGAGCTCGGAGGCGGCTTCGGTGGCCATGGCCAACGGCAGTTCGCGCAGGGCCAGCGGATTGCCGCGCGCTTCCGCGAGCAGCCGGTACCGCACTGCCGGACTGAGCCGAAGCCCATCCTCGCCGTCGAGGAGCGCGGCGGCGGCCTCGGGCGACAGACCGGTCAGTCGCAGCTCGGGCAGGCCGGCCGCCTCGAAGGAACCCTCGCCGTCGCGGACGCCGAACAACAGGACCACGCCCTCGGCTCGGAGCCGCCGCGCCGCGAACAGCAGCGCGTCCCGCGAGGCGCGGTCGAGCCATTGGGCGTCGTCGACGACGACCAGCACCGCCGACCCGTCCGCGTACTCGGTGAGCAGGGACAGCACGGCCAGGCCCGTGAGCATGGGCTCACGGCCGCCGGGACCGAGTCCGAGGGCGGCGGACAGTGCGTCACGCTGGGGTTCGGGGAGAGCGGGCAGCCGGTCCAGGGCCGGGGTGAGCAGCAATTGCAGACCGGCGAACGGGAGTTCCGCCTCGGCCTCCAGGCCGGTGCCGCGCAGCACCCGCAATCCCTCCGCACCCGCCGCGGCATCCTCCAGCAGCGCGGTCTTGCCGATTCCGGCCTCACCACGCACCACCAGCACCGCGCTGCGGCCCGCGCGCGCACCGTCGATCAGCGCGCCGAGCGCCTGTTGCTCCTGCTCACGTCCACGCAGCGGCGGAAGCTGTTCGGCCACGGTCGTTCTCACACCGTCCATCATGGCCGGTAACAGAACGGGCGCTGCCGGGTCCGCCGATGCGGAAAATCGTGACCTGCCTCACCTTTCGATCTTTCAGCCACCTATAAGCACTGGTGAGAGCGCATTTTCGGCATCCCGATGAGTGGTCAATCGCCCAATAACCGGATGAATTCTGTCGGACCCCGCCGGAATACTGGTCGCCGACCGATGAGTTGAGCGATCAGTACCCGTCTGCATCGATGTGGGCACCCCGGACGCGATCGCCGATTCCGCGGACCGCCCACCCCTCGTCCACGAACATCCGGAGGTTTCCCCGATGCCCGCCGACCTATCCGCGAGCTCGACCAAGCAGCGGACACCAACGGTCATCCGGTTGCTGGTGCTCGCGACGTTCACGGTGATCCTCAACGAGACCATCATGATCAACGCGATTCCGCGGCTCATGACCGATCTCCACGTGACCGAGCGGTCCGCGCAGTGGGTGTCCACCGTCTTCATGCTCACCATGGCCGCGGTCATTCCGGTGACCGGCTGGTTCCTGCAGCGCGTCTCCACCCGCCGCGCCTACACCATCGCCATGGGCGTCTTCCTGGTCGGCACCGCGCTGGCCGCGGTCGCGCCGTCCTTCGCCGTGCTGTTGGTCGCCCGCGTCATCCAGGCCGGCGGCACCGCGGTCATGATGCCGCTGCTGATGACCACGCTGATGACCGTGGTGCCCGAGCAGGATCGCGGCCGGGTGATGGGCAATGTCACCCTCGCGATCTCGGTGGCCCCGGCCATGGGTCCGGTCATCTCCGGCGCGGTGCTCAACTACGGTTCCTGGCGCTGGCTGTTCGTGCTGGTGCTGCCGATCGCCGGTGCGGTGACCGTGTTCGGCCTGCGTCAGCTGGAGAATGTCGGTGAGCCGCAGGCCGGTTCGATCGACTGGTTCAGTGTGGTGTTCGCGGGCTTCGGCTTCGGCGGACTGGTGTACGGCCTGAGCAAGTTCGGTTCCGGCAGCGTCGCCACCCCCGCCCTGTTCGTGGCC
The DNA here is from genome assembly GCF_053602115.1 of Nocardia sp. NPDC004582. Taxonomy (NCBI): domain Bacteria; kingdom Bacillati; phylum Actinomycetota; class Actinomycetes; order Mycobacteriales; family Nocardiaceae; genus Nocardia; species Nocardia sp. NPDC004582. The sequence goes on from NZ_JBSGCY010000004.1 coordinate 68,978, forward strand.
GGTGGCCTGGCCCTGGTCGCCATCTTCGTGGTCCGGCAGATCTCGTTGCAGCGCAACGGCACCCCGCTGCTGGATCTGCGCGTGCTGCTGTCGGGCACCTACGCCAAGGCGCTGGTCCTGATGGCCGTGGCCTTCCTGGCCATGATGGGCTCGATGATCCTGCTGCCGCTGTACCTGCAGAACCTGCGCGGACTCAGCCCGCTGCAGACCGGTCTGCTGGTCATGCCCGGCGGTCTGGCCATGGGCCTGCTCGGCCCCACCGTGGGCAAGGTCTTCGACCGCTTCGGCGGCCGGGTCCTGGTGATCCCCGGCTCGATCGGCATCACCGCCGCCCTGGTCGGCTTCACCCAGCTCTCGCTGACCACCCCCTACGCCGTCCTGGTCGCCCTGCACATCCTGCTGATGGTGTCGCTGGCCGCCGCCTTCACCCCGGTCTTCACCCTGGGCCTGGGCGCGCTGCCCATGCACCTGTACTCGCACGGCAGCTCGATGCTCGGCACCCTGCAGCAGGTGGCCGCGGCCTTCGGCACCGCCCTGGTGGTCACGGTCATGACCTCGCGGGCCACCCACCTGGTCGACGGCGGCGAGAACCCGCTCAACGCCCACCTCGACGGCATGCGCCTGGCGTTCCTGGTCTCGGCGGGCCTGGCGGTGATCGTCATCGTGATGGCGGTCCTGCTGCCCAATCGCGCCGACGCCCCGGCGCACGGCGAGCAGATCCCGGACACCCTGGACGAGCTCGACGCCCCGCAGCTGGTCAAGGACTGACCTTCCCGGCAACCGAAAGCGCCCGCGGCCGACCGCCGCGGGCGCTTTCGCGTTCCCACCCACCCACCGGACAGTCGGCATACGATGAGCGAACAATCGGGAATGGACCCGGTCAACCGGAGTCGGCCGGGCGACACTCAGGAGTCACCGATGACCAGATTCCTCGTGCTCTACAAATCGGACCAGTCCGCCCGGGAGCGGATGGCGCAGGGCACCCCCGAGGACATGGCGGCCGGGATGCGGGCCTGGATGGACTGGGCCACCCGCGCCGGGGACGCCCTCGTCGACCTCGGTTCGCCGCTGGGACCGGGTTCGGTGAACGCCGACGGCGGTATCGGCGGCTTCTCCATCCTGCAGGCGGAGTCCGGCGAGGCCGTCCAGGCGGTACTGAAGGACCACCCGCACACCGAATCCGGCGGCACCATCGAGGTTTACGAATTCCTGGCGATGCCCGGCATGTGACCGGTCAGTGCACGCCCTCCATGTGGCGGCTGATCCACGGGGAGAGCACCCAGACGACCATGCCGACGGCGATCGCGATCAGGCCGGTGACGCCGAAGTAGGCCAGTTCGTGGGAGGGGTCGTAGTACTTGGCGAGGACACCGGACATGGAGGTGCCGATGCCGACCGAGAAGAAGTAGAGGGCCATCATCTGGGCCCGGAAAGCGTTGGGGGCCAGCTTGGTTGTGACCGAGAGGCCGATCGGGGAGAGCATGAGCTCCGAGATCGCGAACGCGCCCAGGATGAAGAAGACGATCACGAACGACACCGATTTGCCGTGGGTGCCGGAGAACAGGGTGAACAGCAGGAACGCCGCGCCCATGCCGATGACGCCGAGGGCGAACTTGCGCGGGGTGCTGGGGGCGCGGTTGCCCAGGCGGGTCCACATGATCGCGAACAGCGGGGACAGGGCGATGATCCACACCGGCTCCATCGAGCCGATCCAGTTCGAGGGCGCGGTCCAGCCGAAGATGGACCAGGTCATGCGCTTGTCGGAGTAGGCCGACAGCACGGTGAAGATCTGCTGGAACAGCGACCAGAACACCGCGTTGGCGATGAACAGCGGCATGTACGCGCGCACCCGGGTGCGCTCGACCGCGGAGACCTTGTCGCTGGTCAGCATGATCCCGAAGTAGACGATCGAGGCCACCGTGATCACGCCGGTGGTGACATTGGGCAGATTCGACAGCGTGATCAGCTTCGTCGCCGCGGCGATCGCGACCACCACGGCGAAGGCCGCGAGTGCCGCGATGACCTTCGGGATCTCGGTGCGCGGCAACGGGTTCGGGATATCGCGGCCGTGCTCGCCGAGGTTCTTGCGGAAGATCACGTACTGGGTGAGGCCGATCGCCATACCGACCGCCGCCGCGCCGAAGCCGTAGTGGAAGCCGATGTGGTCCTGCAGCAGGCCGGTGATCAGCGGGCCCGCGAAGGCGCCCAGGTTGATGCCCAGATAGAAGAGGGTGAAGCCGCCGTCCGCGCGCGGGTCGTCCTTCTCGTAGAGGGTGCCCAGCAGTGAGGAGGCGTTGGCCTTCAGACCACCCGAGCCCAGCGCGACCAGTACCAGGCCGACGCCGACGCCGGCCAGTCCGGGCAGGATGGCCAGCGCGATGTGACCGGCCATGACGATGACGCCGCCGTAGAAGACGGTCCGCTCGGAGCCGAGCAGCCGGTCGGCCACCCAGGCGCCGAGCACCGTCGACAGGTAGACCAGACCGCCGTACGCGCCGACGATGCCGAGACCGGTCGACTCGGCCATGCCCAGGCCGCCGTCGGTGGTCGAGTAGTACAGGTAGTAGCCGAGAATGGTGAGCATCCCGTAGAACGAGAACCGTTCCCACAACTCGACGCCGAACAGATTCGCGATACCGATGGGATGGCCGAACAGGGTCCGTTCAGTGGCCGGTTTCGCGTCGTGTGCTACTCCTGACATACCGAGACCCTCCCATATAGGGCAATCTGACAGCAACCTCGAGAGTTAACCTACGTCACATCTTCCCAGGGCACTGTCGGCTCGACCTCGGCATCGGGCGAGTGTCCTCGAACGCACTCGAAGAATGGCCTTATCCGGCAATCGAAAGCGCGATGCCGTCCAGGATGTCGTGCTCGCTGACAATCAGTTCGGAGATCCCGGCCCGCCGCGCCAGCTCATCGGCCAGCACCTCAGCAACTACCGCGCCACCGCCGATCACATCCACCCGGCCCGGGTGCATGGGTCCGAGCGCGGCCCGCTCGTCGTGGTTCATGCCGATCAGCCGATCGCAGACCGCGCGCAGCTCCGACAGCGGCAGCCGGGTGAGATGCACACGCTCCGAATCGTATTCGGGCAGATCCAGCGCGACCGCCGCGATCGTGGTCATGGTCCCGGCCACGCCCACCCAGGTGTGCGCGCGCTCCACCGGCACCACGCCGAAGGCCTGCGCCAGCCGCTCGGAGGCGAAGAACCGCGCGGCCGCGACCTCCTCGCGAGTGGGCGGGTTGCCGTGCAGGCAGCGCTCGGTGATCCGGACGCAACCGATATCGGCCGAATACGCCGACTGCACACCGGCGGTGTCGCCGAGCACCACCTCGGTGGACCCGCCGCCGAGATCGACCACCACGAAAGGCCCCGCCGCGCTGGACAGTTCCCCGACCGCGCCCGCGAACGACAGCCGCGCCTCCTCGTCACCGGTGATGACCTCGGCCTGCGCCCCGGCCACCACCCGGCCCAGCTCCTCGCCGGTCATGCCGAAGAAGTCCTCGCGATTGGCGGCGTCGCGGGTGGCGGAGGTGGCGACCATCCGCACCCGGGTCACCCCATGCTTCAGCATCAGGTCCACGTAGTCGCGCAGCGCGACGCGGGTCCGTTCGATCGCTTCGGGATTCAGCGCGCCGGTGGCGTCGACGCCCTGGCCGAGGCGCACGATCCGCATCTCGCGGTGCACGTCGGTGAGGTGCGGCGCGCCGGCCTCGTCCCGGGCGGCGTCGGCGATCAGCAGACGGATCGAATTGGTGCCGCAGTCGACTGCCGCGATCCGCTCGTGTCCTTCGGCCGCCGTCTCACCGGCTGCCGCCGAGCTCTGGGCGAATTCCGCATTGCTCATCAGTGACCTCTGAATTCGAGTGGTGCCGAACGACTCCCGCGGACGCGCCGGATCAGGCGTCGCCGGTGGCCGGATCGGTGCGGTACTGGGCGTATTCCGGCCAGTCGGCGGGGATGGCGGTGCCGCGCAGGCCGTGCTCGGCCGCCAGCGCGACGGCCTCGTCACCGAGCGTATTGAGCCCCGGCCCCTTGGCCAAGGAGTGCGCGATCAGAACGTGCAGGCACTTCACCCGGTCGGGCATGCCGCCCCCGGCGAAATCGGTGCCCAGGTCCTCGATGGCATTGCGTTCGGCCAGGTAGCTGTCGTACGCGGCGCGGTAGGCGGCGGCCAGTTCCGGATCGCGGGTGAGGCGTTCGGACATGTCGCGCATCAGGCCCGTGGTCTCGAGCCGGCTGGCCTCCGCGGTCAGGCGCGGGTCGGTCAGGTAGTACAGGGTCGGGAAGGGCGTGCCGTCGGGCAGCTTGGGCGCGGTCTTCACGACCGCGGGCAGGCCGTCGGGGGTGTGGTACGCGATGGCGAGCACGCCGCGCGGAGCCCGGCCCAGTTGCTCGGCGACGATCGCGAGATCGCGCTCGCTGGGTTCGTTCTCGGCTGCGGTCACCTGGGTTGTCCTTCCTCGGGGGGTGCGGGCGGCGGGGGCGCCGGGGTGGTGGCGGGTGCGGGGGCGGCGACCGGTTGCGGCGACGAGATGCTGTGCCACACCTGCGTGTACCAGGGGTCGGGCTCCCGCGGTTTGGCGGGCTGGGTCGGGATGGCCGGCTGCTCGATCTCGGGGATCTGCACGATGTAGGGGGTGTCCCCCGGCATCACCAGGCGCAGGCGGTCCCGGGCCTCGGCCTTGATGTAGTTCGGATCCTGTTGCTGCGCACGGCGATCACGCAGCACCGAGACTTCCTCTTCCAGCTGATGGTGCTGGGCGGCCAGTTCGGCGGCATCGGTGCGCTGGGTGAAGTAGGTGCGCAGCGGGACCGCCAGGGTGAGCGCCAGGCCCGCCAGCACCGCGGCCAGCAGGACCGCGCGACCCGTGGACAGGCCCAGGATCTTGCGTTCGTGGCGTTCGGAATTCGCGGCGGGCGCGGTGCGGCGCTTGGCCGTCGCTTTCACCGCGGCCGTCCGGGTCTTGCTCGCGGTCTTGGGGACCGCGCCGGACTTGGATGCGGCAGTGCCGGTTTCGGTCCGCTTGCCGCCCGAAGCGGCCTTGGACCGGGTGGAGCGCGACGGGCGCCGGTCACTTCGTCCCGCAGGACTGGTACCGCGCGCCCGTCGCTCCGTCATCTCACACCTCGAAAGTCAGCTGATCGATTGCCTTCTCAGCCTTCGACTATGTCAGCCTTCGAACGCGAAACGCGGGAAGGCCGCGTCACCGGCGTAGCGCGCCGAGTCGCCCAGGGCGTCCTCGATACGCAGCAGCTGGTTGTACTTGGCGACCCGCTCGGAACGAGCCGGGGCGCCGGTCTTGATCTGGCCGGAGCCGACGGCCACGGCCAGGTCGGCGATGGTGGTGTCCTCGGTCTCGCCGGACCGGTGGCTCATCATCGTCTTGTAGCCGTTGCGGTGGGCCAGGTCGACCGCGTCCAGGGTCTCGGTCAGGGTGCCGATCTGGTTGACCTTCACCAGCAGCGCGTTGGCGGCGCCCTTGGCGATGCCCTCTTCCAGGCGGTCGGGGTTGGTGACGAACAGGTCGTCGCCGACCAGCTGCACCTTGTCGCCGATCTGGTCGGTCAGCGAGACCCAGCCGTCCCAGTCGTCCTCGGACAGCGGGTCCTCGATCGAGACGATCGGGTACGCGCCGAGCAGGCCGGCGTAGAAGTCCGACATCTCGGCCGCGGTGTGCAGCTTGCCCTCGAACTTGTAACCCTCACCGGTGGTGTAGAACTCGGTGGCGGCCACGTCGAGCGCCAGCGCGATCTCGCTGCCCAGCTTGAAACCGGCCTTCTCGATCGCGGAGACGATCAGGTCCAGCGCGGCGCGGGTGTTGGCGACCGACGGCGCGAAACCGCCCTCGTCGCCCAGGCCGGTGGACAGGCCCTGAGCCTTCAGCACCGACTTCAGCGTGTGGTAGACCTCCGCACCCCAGCGCAGCGACTCCTTGAAGGTCGGCGCGCCGATGGGGGCGATCATGAACTCCTGGACGTCGACGCCGGAGTCGGCGTGCGCGCCACCGTTGAGGATGTTCATCATCGGGACGGGCAGCACGTGGGCGTTCGGGCCGCCGACGTAGCGGAACAGCTCCAGGCCCGAGGACTCGGCGGCGGCGCGGGCCACGGCCAGCGACACGCCCAGCAGGGCGTTCGCGCCCAGGCGCGACTTGTCCGGGGTGCCATCCAGATCCAGCAGGGTCTGGTCGACGGTGCGCTGCTCGACGGCGTCGAGACCGATCACGGCCGGGGCGATCTCGTCGAGGACGCCCTCGACGGCCTTCTGCACACCCTTGCCCTGGTAGCGGTCGCCACCGTCACGCAGCTCCACGGCCTCGTGCTCACCGGTGGACGCGCCGGAGGGCACGGCCGCGCGGGTGAGGGTGCCGTCGTCGAGAGCGATCTCGACCTCGACAGTGGGGTTGCCACGAGAATCCAGGATCTCGCGAGCTCCGACCTGTTCGATGATGGCCACGAAACGACACTCCTTCGGCTGCTGACTCGGCAGGTCGCACGGGCTATCCCGTGCTGCCGAAAAGCCTAGCAGTGTTGCATTTGCCCCTCCGCTACGCTCCGGGGCCGGTTCGCGGCCCCTGGTCCCGAACTTCGGGTGCTGGTCAGACGGTGCGGCCCACGCTGTATGCCGCAGCTCGGTACCGGACGGTGTTCATGTAGGTGGTGGACTGGTTGTAGGTGAGCAGGGCCTGCTGCCAGCCGGGGGCGCCGGTCAGGTCGCCGCCCATGGCGCAGAGGTAGCGGGCGGCGGTGAGGGCCGCGTCGTCGATGTTGTCCGGATCGATCTTGCCGTCGCCGTTGGCGTCCACACCCCAGCGCTGCCAGGTCTCGGGGATGAACTGGAACGGGCCCATGGCACGGGCGTAGACGGGGTTCGCGTCGGTGGAGCCGATGTCCAGGATGCGGGCGCGGCCCGGCGAACCGTCCAGGGCCAGGCCGCGAATCGGGGGCGAGACGGTGCCGTCGTCGGCGATGCGGGAACCGGCGTGGGTGCCGTGCCGGCTCTCGACGCTGGCGATGCCCGCCAGGGTGGTCCAGCCGATCCCGCATTCGGGCCTGGAGCGCGCCATGACCGCGGCCGCGTACCCGTAGGCCTCGAGCGCGAGCACCGGGATGCCGGTCGACTCGCGCTGTTCCTTCGCCCAGTCACGCAGTTGAATCGCGGTGCGGCCCGGGGCATCCAGATCGATCGCGGGCACCGGTGCGCCCGCTCCCGGCGGCATGTCGTCGGGCACCGGCGTGAGATGGGTTGTCCCGCAACCGGTCAGCACGACGAGAGCGACGGCCGTGGCAACCAGGCCGGCGCGGGTCAGCGGGGCCCGGAGGCCGGCCATACGGATACGCACACCGTTCATCATCCAGATGGATCGGCGCGCAGGCGAGAAACGTCAACGCGGTTCGCTCGAACGAGGCCGATTCGATTACCCTCCGCGCGGGAATCCTATGCCTATTCGCTATTTCTACGACACACCCTTAGGTAAGGCTTGCCAAAATTACGCGGTGGCAATACCGTCTTCGGTCGAGCCGAGATCACCATGCCCCCGCCCACGCCAGGAAGGCCCTTCCGTTGGTGAAAAGCGTTCTCTCCGAACGTACCCCGCTCCACCCCGAAAAGCTCGAACCGCTCGAACGGCGCGACCTGCCGGAATCCGCGACCCGCGCGATCCATTACCTCGCCGCTGAGATCGCCGTCACAGTCGGTGCTACCCCCGCGATCGCGGGCACCCTCGCGCATCCGGTCCTGTTGCGCCACATCGACGCCAAGTACGGCAGGTTGCCCGACGTCGTGCACGAGGCCATGCGCCCGCCCGCCACCGCCGCGGGCGTCGCGGTCATCAGCCGGCTACCGATCGACGAGGACGCGCTCGGGCCGACCCCGTTCAACTGGGAGGAGGCCGCGGCCTGGGCCGGCGACCGGTCGCGGCGGTCCACCTCGTTCGAACTCGATATCGCGCTGCTGCTGCTGGCCCGTTGCGCCGGTGAGCCGTTCGGCTGGCACGGCCAGCAGGCGGGGCGGCTGGTGAACAACATCCTGCCCACGCCCGGGCACGAGCACGAGCAGTCCGGGGCCAGCAGCACCGCGCTGCTGAGCCCGCACACCGAGGACGCCTTCCACCCCGGTCGCGCCAACCTGCTGATGCTGGGCTGCCTGCGCAACCCCGACCGGATCGCCACCACCGTGTCCTCGATCCGGCAGGTGGAACTCGATGCGGCGCAATGGGAAACCCTGCGCGCCGCCCGGCTGCCGATCCTGCCCGACGTCTCCTACGGCGACGACTTCGGCGACCGGACCGCGCCGCCGATCCCCACCGTCGGCGGCGACACCGAGGAGCCGACACTGCGTTTCGACCCCGCGTACACCCCGCTCGACCGCGCCGACGACGAATTCCGTTGCGCCTACCAGCATTTGACCAGCGAATTGCACAGGGTGAGTCGCGCCGTCGCTTTGGCTCCCGGCGAGCTATTGCTGATGGACAATGATTCCGTGGTTCACGGAAGGGTGCCCTTCGCCCCGCGTTACGACGGCACCGACCGGTGGCTGAAGCGAGTGAACATCCACCTGCCCGACCGCCGCCGCGCCGCGTCCGAAGCCGCCGAGGACGGCTACGGCCAGCGCGTGGTGGCCCCCTTCCGCATGACCAGAGGACAGCGCCCGTGAACTACCGCCCCACCCCGCTCCGGGTGCTCAGCCGCAGCGACCTCGCGGACGTCCCGATCAGCCCCGCCGAAGTGGTACGCGCCGTCGAGGACGCGTATCTCGCCCTGGCGGGCGGTGATTCGGACAACCCGCGCAAGCTCAGCGTGGCGCACCCGGACGGCTGGTCGGTCGCGTACGCCATGCTGGGCCGCGACGGCCGCCGCCGGGTGGTGGCGATGAAGACCAGCTACAAGTTCGATCCGCACCACGACCGCTCCAACAAGCGGTACTTCACCACCATCTCGCTCTACGACGACGCCACCGGAACGCCTATCGCACTGATGGATTGCGCGCGCGTCGGCGCGCTGCGCACACCCGCGGTCTCGGCTCTGCTGGTGCGCGAATGCGTCCGGCCGGGCGCGCGCAGCGCGCTGCTGATCGGCACCGGCACCCAGGGCCGCAACGCGCTGCCCCACCTGCTGGCGGCGAACCCGCACTTGAACCGGCTCATGCTCTACGGTACCCATCCCGAAGGCCTGGAAGCCGTGTATCAGCAACTGCTGCATCATCATCCGCACGCGGAACTGGAGACCGTCGACGATCCCAACGCGGCGGCGCGCGAGGCGGACGTGGTCCTCGCGACCGCCGGTCCGGGCACCCGGGTGGCCATCGACGCCGAGGATCTGGCGCCCGGTTCGACGGTCGTGCTGGTGGGCTACGGCCTGGCCCCCTCCACCCTGGTGCACGCCGACCGCGTGATCGCCACCAGCGCCGAGCAGATGGCGCTCACCGGAACCGATATGGCGGGCCCGGACGGCCGACTACGCCGGGTCGACGCCGAGCTACCCCAGATCCTGGGACATCGCGCCGTCGGCCGGATCAATGATGACGAACGGATTTTCGTCTACAACAGCGGCTTGGTGTTGACCGATATCGCCGTGGCGCACGCACTGGCCAATCGGGCCATCGCCGAAGGCCGAGGCACCGAGATTTCGCTCTGGGATTGACCCGCCCGGATTAATCGAACGGATTCGCGATAGAAATCCGACCGAAACGGCTATTTCGGACATTGGTCAAAACCATTACCCCCTAGCCATTTGAGTCTAGATTCGCACTGACATAGTCATGCATGTTGGCTATCGCTGCCGCCTCACAGCCACCGAAAGGGAAGATGGAGCACCACGCGGAAGCCGCCCCCTCCACTATCGACGCCCCCGCTCGCACAATCGACACCCCGGCTCGCGACCTGCGCGAGATAACCGCGGCGCCGATGCCGGCCCACCGGCTCGAATGGGAGAACCGGTTACTGAACGGGGACGCGCTGCTCAAGATCGCGACCGAGGTCGACGGACCATTTCACGTCATGTATCCAGCGCGGATCGTCGAGAACATCCAGGCATTTCTAGCCGTATTCAGCGAGATCGGATTGACCGGCGCCGTCTACTACGGCAAGAAGGCCAACAAATCCCCCTGTGTCATCGCCGCCTGCGCCGCGGCCGGCGCCGGCGTCGACGTCGCGAGCATCGGCGAGCTGCGCAGCGCGCGGGCCGGAGGCATCGCCGGAGCGGACCTCATGGTGACCGGCCCGGCGAAATCCGATCAGCTGCTCGCGCTGGCCGCGCGGGAGAACGCCACGATCGCCATCGACAGCGCGGCCGAACTCGTCCGGCTCGCCGGCATCGACCGGTCCGCCCGCATCGTGCTGCGCGTCCTGCCCGATGGCTCCAGCAGTCGCTTCGGCATGACGGGGACCGAGCTCGACGACGCCGTCCGGCTCGCCGCGCGGGAATCGATTCGACTGGAGGGGTTCAGCTTTCATCTCGGCGGCTACAACGCCGCCGCGCGGGCCGACCAGGCCGCCACGCTGGTCGACACCTGCCTCGCCGCCCGTGCGCTCGGCCACCCCGCCGACACCATCTCGATCGGCGGCGGCTTCGGCGTGGACTACGTCCCCGAGGACGCCTGGAAAACCTTTTGCGCACACGCGAATCCGATGTGGTTCCACGGCTATCGCGCACCCAAGGTCGGCTCCTATTACCCCTATCACTTCCCGGTCCCCGGCCCGGCCATGCTCGCCGCGGTCCTGCGCCACGACAATCTCGCCGAAAAGCTCCGGGCGGCCGGAATTCGGCTGGCGGTCGAGCCCGGACGCGCGCTCCTCGACGGCGCGGGCAGCACGGTATTCCGGATCCAGGGCGTCAAAACCCGGGTCGCGCACGGCCAGCCCTACGACATCCTCACCGTGAACGGGAGCAGCCTCAGCCTGTCCGAACAATGGTTCGACAGTGAGTATCTGCCCGACCCCGTCCTGTGGCCGAAACGCCCCGGCGAACTCACTCCGACCTGTGTCGGCGGCTCGACCTGTCTGGAAGAGGACATGCTCAGCTGGCGTCGAATCCCGCTGCCGCGGCCCGCGACCACCGAGGATCTGCTGATTTACCCGAATACCGCCGGTTATCAGATGGACAGCAACGAGTCCTCATTTCACGAGTTGCCCATTCCGCCGAAAGTAGTCTTGCGGAACTCGCCGGATGGACGACAATTCGATTGGAACCTCGACACCGACGGCTTCACCATCTGAACGGTTCGCGCACACCGCCCCGCTACACGCTCCATCGACTTTCCCGAGGAGAAGTACTCGATGCCGGTTATCGCCAGGCGAGTGTCCGAGCTCATCGGACGGACACCGCTGTTCGAGCTGGCCGTCGACCCCGCAACCGGGACTCGGCTGCTGCTGAAGCTCGAAACCATGAACCCGACGGGCACCGCCAAGATTCGCATGGCCCGGGCCATGGTGCTGGACGCGGAACGACGCGATGTGCTGCGGCCCGGCGGGCACATCATCGAATCGACATCGGGTAATACCGGACTGGGCCTGGCCGTGGTGGCGCGCGAACGCGGCTACCGCTTCACCGCCGTGGTCGACCATCACGCCTGCAAAGCGAAGCTGAACGCGATGCGCGCCATGGGAACCGAACTCGACTTCGTCTCCGACGACGGCGACGACGGCCTGTCCACCTCCGCGCGCGAAGAACGCGCGGCGGCGCTGGCCCAGCAGGAGGCGCCCACCGGCTACTTTCCCGCCCAGCACGCCAACTTCGCCAACGGCGTCGGCTACGTCGCGCTGGCCGAGGAACTGATCGAGGATCTCGGGGAGACCGAACTCATCCTGGTCGCCGCCGTCGGCACCGGCGGATCGCTGTTCGGCACGGCGCGGGGGCTGCGTGATCACGGGCGTGAGCCCCGGCTGATCGGCGTCGAACCGGAGGGATCGATCGCCTTCGGCGGGCCCGGCCACGACTACTGGCAGTCGGGCACCGGCACCCCCGAGGGCGCCGAACCCGGTGTGCACGTGGATCAGGACCTGCACCGGATCGCCGAGCCGGATCGGATGAAGGTCTCCGATGTGGACGCCTTCGCCACCACCCGCGCGCTGGCCCGGCGGAAGGGGCTGCTGATCGGCGGTTCCTCGGGCAGCGCGGTGCACGCCGCGCTCACCCGGCTGCACGAGTTCCCGCCCGGCTCCACCGTGGTCGTGATCGTCAACGACGACGGGGAGAAGTACCTCGACACCGTCTTCGACGACGAATGGATGAGCGACCGCGATCTCCTCGACGCCGAACGCGAGGAACGGATCACCCGGCTGCTCGAGCACTGCCAGCCGCCCTTCCGCCCGGATCCGAAAGAACTGACCGTGCTCCGGCACCTGCACCACACGCTGCCCGATCAGGCCGCGACGGGCCTCACCGGCGCACGACTCGACGCCTACGCCGACGCGAAAGTGCCGCAGGCCGCGCTGATTCAGCTGCTCGAGCGGGTGGGCATGCCCGCGCACGAGATCGGCGAGATCGTCGCCACCACCGATGACGACGCCGTGTGCCGCGCGCTGGAGAACCACCTCGGGCGGCTACGGGAACAGGCCGCCCTGGTCGCCGACGCGCTGGCGGGCATGCGAAACCCGGTGCGGGAACGCGCCACCACACACACCATCCTGGTGGCCGATCCGAAGACCACGGGCGTGGACGGGGCTGCCACGAAATGATCGGGGCGCTCGGATATTCCGATCGACGACACCGCCAATCCGATGGGCGGCAGCTGACCTCGCTGGCCACGCCCATCGCCCTGACCCAGCTCGCCCAGGTCGCGGTGTCCACCACCAATATCGCGCTGATGGGGACGCTCGGGGTGCGGGAAGTCGCCGCGGGCGGGCTGGCGCTGGTGCTGTTCAACCAGATTCGGACCATGTGCGTCGGGCTGATCACCGGGACCGGGAATCAGGTGGCGACCGTGGTGAGCCGCGCCGAGAAGCAGGGGCGGCGGGCCGAGGCCCTGGTGCGAGCGGTGGTGCGGTCGAGTTTCCTGATCGCCACCGCGGCCGGATTGCTCGGCGGCGCACTGCTGATCGGGCTGGGGTGGTCGCTGCAATGGCTGGGGCAGGACGCCGGCGTGCTGGCGCAGGCGCGGCCCATGATGGTGGCGCTCGCGCCGGGACTCGTGCCGTGCCTGTGGTTCCAGGTGCTGCGGCAGTACACGGTCGGGATGCAGCGGCCGCAGGCGCTGCTGCTGGTGACGCTCGGATCGGTGGCGCTGAATCTGGTCCTGGCGCTGGCGTTCATGCACGGCTGGGCCGGGCTGCCCGCACTCGGGTTGACCGGGGTCGGCGTGGCGACCTCGCTGGTCTTCCTGATCACCTTCGGGGTGTTCTGGGCGATGGTGCGGCGGGATCCGAAACTCGGTGCGACGCTGCCGGTTCGGATGTGGCCGGTGCACGCGGCGACGGTGCGGGAGGAACTGCGGCTGGGGACCCCGATCGCGCTCACCTACGGGTCCGAAGCGGGCATGTTCTCGGTGCTGGCGCTGGTCATGGGGAGCCTGGGGGCCGCCGCGCTGGCAGCGCACAATGTCGTCTACCAGATCGTGTACATCGTGTTCCAGGTGGCGATCGGGCTCTCGCACGGGGCGTCGATCCTGGTCAGCCGGGCGGTGGCGCGCGAGGAGTACGCGCATGCGCGGTCGATGGCGTGGCTGGCGCTGCGGTTCGCGGGGCTGGTCGCGGCGCTCACCGGTCTGGCCTACGCGCTGGCGCCGGACTGGGTGCTGAAGCCGTTCCTGGCCGACAGCGATTCGGCCACCGTGCGGCTGGCGCACACGCTGTTGCTGATCGCGATCGTGCTGCAGTTCTTCGACGCCGCCCAGAACATCGGTGTGGGGTTGCTGCGCGGGCTCAAGGACACCAAGGCCGGGTTCCGGCTGTCGCTGGTCGGGTACTGGGGTGTGGGATTGCCCACCGCGCTGCTGCTCGCGTTCCCGGCGGGATGGGCGGCGGCGGGCGTCTGGTGGGGGCTGACAGCCGGGCTCGCGGTCACCGCTGCCCTGATGCTGCGGCGCTATTTCACCCTGTTGCACGCACGTGAGCAGGAACATCCACGAGTGCTGGCCGGTAGCTTCGGGCATTAGCCCGACATCCAAATCTCACCTTCCCGCAAGCATGTCGTCACTGGACACGGGCAACCTGGAAGAAACGGCTTTCGCTATTCTGGCGACGAATTCGGTCAGGGGCGCAAACCATCAATGCCGGGGAGGATGTCCGTGCACATCTCACGAGTCGCCGAACACGCCAGGGCCGATCATGTCCTGTTCCACTTCAGCGACACCCATCTGATCGCCGCCGACACCGAGCTCTACGGTGCGGTCGACGCCGAGGCGCGGCTGTCCACGCTGCTCGGGCAGGCCGAGGCCAGCCGCATCGCGCCGACGGCCATCGTCTTCACCGGTGACCTCACCGACCAGGGCGAGCCCGGCGCGTACCGCAAGCTGCGGGACCTGGTGGAGCCGTGGGCCGAACGCATCGGCGCGCCGGTCGTCTGGGTCGCGGGCAATCACGACGAGCGCGGCACCCTGCGTGAGCACCTGCTCGACGAAACCCCTTCCGCCGCACCGTTCGACGCCGTGCACCTGTTCGACGGCCTGCGCGTCATCGCCCTCGACACCACGGTTCCCGGCCACCACTGGGGCGAGCTGACCGACGCCCAATTGGCGTGGCTCCGAGACGTTCTCGCCGAACCCGCCCCCTTCGGCACCATCCTCGCCATGCACCACCCGCCCATCCCCTGCGTCCAGGATCTGGCCGTGCTGGTGGAGCTACGCGACCAGCGCCGCCTCGCCGACGTCCTCGACGGCACCGACGTGCGCGCCATTCTGGCCGGGCACCTGCACCTTTCGAGTACCGCCACCTTCGCGGGCATCCCCGTCTCGGTGGCGTCGGCCACCTGCTACAGCCAGGACATGGCCGCCGCCGAGGGCGGCCAGCGCGGCCGCGACGGCGCACAGGCCTTCAACTACGTCCACATCTACCCCGACACCATCGTGCACTCGGTGGTCCCGATCGGCCACGGCCCCACCGTCGGCAACCCCGCCGACCCCGACCAAGCGGCCGCCCGGCTAGCCGACGCCGGCATCGTCATCCCGCCCGCGGCCCGCATCCCCCACGTCCTGCGCCGCCGCACCGAGGCCCCCGAATCCGACGGCGAGACGGTCCTCTGACCCTGACGCGGACTCCACCTCGACGGCACCCGGCAAATCCCGTGGTCACCCAGGTCCAGTGACAGGTCCCACTCCCGTTCCTGGTCCTTTTCACACCGGGGATCCGGGGCCGTTGTAGGAACCGCGAACCTCCCCGCAACCGACGGACACCGGCATCTCCAGCGCACCGCACTCGACCATCCCCTCCGGCAACGGTTCCCAGCTGACCGACACCATCGCCGCCTTCACCTTCTCCCTCGCCAACGCCAACACGGCCCCCTCCGGCGCCAACGACTGGAACTGCAAACCCACTGCCGCGCACCCCGAACCGGTGGTGCTGCTGCACGGGTCGTGGATGAACGCCTACGACGGCTTCGCCTACCTGTCGCCCCAGATCAAGCAGGCCGGATTCTGCGTGTACGCGCTGAACTACGGACAGGAAGGGCTGCTCCAGCAGGGCGGCCTGAGCGCGCTGGTACCGGGCGTCAATGGCATTGCCCCCATGGTTTCAACGCACTGGGATTCAGCCGGCTCCTGGTCGGTGAGGGCCTGATCGAACAGGTCGCCGGATCCACGTTCTACGCCACCCTCAACGCCTCCGGCGACACCGTCCCCGGCGTCCACTACACCAGCGTCGCCACCAACCATGACGAGATCTCCACCCCCTACGACGCCACCTTCCTGACCGCCGGCCCCGGCGCGACGGTGACCAACGTGACCCTCCAGGACGGCTGCGGCATAGACCTGTCCGACCACCTGTCGATGCTGTACTCCAAGCGCGCCGTCTCCATCGCCCTGCGCGCCCTCGACCCGTCCGCCCACCCGAACCTGGTCTGCGCCTTCAACCCCTACGCCCTGTGAACGAAACCCGGGTTCGACGCGCGGGATGCGCGCCGAACCCGGGTTATCGATCCGCCGCCCCGATCAGGGAGTCGGGCGGGGCCATTCGGTCTGGGTGGGGTGGGTCGGGCCGTTGTCGTCGGTGGAGAAGTCGGAGCTGGGGTTGAAGAAGCTCCAGATGATGCCGAGGATCAGGATGATCCACAGCAGGACCTTGCCGGCCTGGGAGACCAGGAGGGGGCGGGTCGGGGAGGCGGGGGTGAAGCCGGGTGGGAGGGCGGCTTCGGGTTCGGGGAGCGGGCCGTCGCCGAAGACCTGTTTGAGGTAGGTGGGGGTGAGCATGAGCCAGTAGGCCTCGGTGCGGATCTGGACGCGCAGGACGGCCGTGGTGGCTTGGAAGAGGGCGGCGGGCATGCGGCCGGTGATCAGGACGATCAGCCAGACGATCGGGGAGATGACCATCCAGCCGGTGGACAGCCAGGCGGCCAGCACCTGGATGGGGAAACCCAGGATGAAGCGGAACAGCACGGCCCAGCGGTTCAGGCGGGTGGGGGCCGGGAACAGCACGCGCACCGGGTAATTCACATCGGTGTCGAAGGTGAACGGCGGATACTCGTCGACCAGGAGGTACACATAGCCCTCGACTCGCGCCGTGTAGGCGAGCGTCCACCGCAGGTAGTCGCCGCACCACTGCGGCAGCGCGCCGGTGAACAAGGCGCCGAACCAGCCGCAGATCGCCACCACGATCTGGCCCAGCGTCAGGATGAACAGCACGAACAGGTGCGGGATGACCAGGATCAGGCGGAGCAGCACGGTCCAGCGGCGCTGTTGCGCGGGCGGGAAGATATCCAGATCGACACTGGGTTCCGGCACGGGCTGCACCGGCATCGAGGCCGGCGGCATCGGCGGATATTCGACCATGACGCACACTCGCTTCCTGGTCCATGACGACGGGAAAGTGACGTTTCCTGGTCAGCGTCCCACATGAATAAAGGAGCGCGCCGAGGGCGCGCTCCACGAATTCAGGACAAAGACATAGGGACCGGGCGGAAATCAGTTGATCTTGACACCCAGGCCGTAGTCGAGGGTGTTGTGACCGGCCGAGGTCACCACCAGCTCGTAGGAACCGTTCACCGGCAAGGTGACCCGAGCCCACTGCTGCTGATTGGCCAGCGTCCCGGTCGGGCCCTTGATGGTGACCACGGTGTCCGACCAGTACGGCGCGGCACTGATGACCATCGACTGCCCGCCCCGGGCATCGAGCCGATAGGTGTCGGTGCTCCACCCCTGCAGGTGGCCGCTCACGAAGGCATTGTCGGTGTTCTTCGCGAAATGGATCTGACGCGCACTGTCCGCGGCGGCCGAACCCGTACCGAGAACGGTGGCGGTGGTCGTGGCGGCGGCGACAACAGCGGCGGCGAGGAATTTCTTGTTCATGCCATCGATGGTCGAAGCCGCCACCAATCGGATTCCAAGCAAAGACTATTGGGCTGAATCCCTGGGCCACGGAGGCTTCTCGTCTGACGGTACGGACTGAAAGAGGTGCTCAGCGGGTGAATTCGCCGTTGGCAACACCCTTGGTGAAGGCATCCCATTCAGCGGTGTTGTACTCGAGCGCGATGCCCTTGGCATCCAGCAGAGTCGCGCTGCCGTCTTCGAAGACGCTGACGGTCAGCTGATCACCGACTCGACCGGAGTTGCCGCTCGACACCAGATCGAGCACGGCGGGCCAGGATCCAGAACCGACCTCGAGTATCGGCTGACCCTGCGGTTCCCCCGTGAACTTGCTGTCTCGAATGAGAACAAGATCAGCGAGGTGCGCAATCTCTACACAAGTGCCGTTGGTACCACTGAAGCTAGATCTGAAGAACTCGGCGTTCACAGAATTCAGCCTAGCCGTGGTCGGCAACCAGCTTGATCAGCTCGAGGGACTGCTCACGATCCAGCGCAGTGGACCGGATCTGATTGAAGAGGTAGTCGAGCGCGGTGACTCGCTTCGGATCATCCACAACTTCGAAGTACTCGGCGGCTTCAGTCCAGCCCATCGCCGGCAAGCGAGCGCTCTTGAAGTCCAGCAGGTGGAATGTCGCGGAGTTGAGACCCACCATCGCCGTACCCGCGTCAAACGGGACGATGCGAATGTCGAGCGTGTCCGGGTATCGCTCCGCCATCGAGATCAGGTGCCGAAGCTGTCTAGCGCGAACCTCATCACCGCCAACTTTGTACATCAGAGCCGCCTGACCGATTACCACTGAAAGCTCCAGCGGATCAGGACCTTCGAGCCGACGCTGCCGACGCATGCGAGCGTTGACCCGTTGCTCGATCTCGGTCGGCCTACCTGTGGATACCACTGCCCGCATGAGGGCGCGGACGTGATCCTCGATCTGCAGCAGACCGGGTATCGCGATGCTCTCGAAGCTGCGGATGCTCTGCGCACCCGCCTCCAGATCATAGAAGCGCATGAGCTGTTCGTTGAACAGCGCGGAGTACTCCGCGAACGGATTGCGGCCTTTGGCGATATCACGCAGCGCGAGCAAGTCCGCCCGCTCGTCGTCGTCGAACTCGAGCAGGTCCACCAGCGCTGTCAGCTTCTGCTCGGTCAGTACGCCGCGACCCTTCACAAGTTTCGACCAGTACTGCTGCGTGACATCAACCTGCCGCGTGATCGTGCTCGGCTTCTCGCCACGTTCCTCGGCGCGAGAGCTGATCCGCAGCATCAGTTCCCACCGAGCGACCATCGGAGACATCGGTGCCACTTGACCTCGATTCTTCCTGCGAAGGAGCTGCCCCTACGGTAGCCGAACCAGCTGCAGATCCAGACACCAATACCGTTGATTGGTTGTGTAAACCAGGTGTATGATCTGATGGTCGGCTTGGCGGTTTGCCACCGACTCTGAAACCCAGTTCTGCAAGCGCATTCAGCGAGGAGCTGACGTAATGCTTTGGGACATTTGGTTTTTACTTCTGATTCTCATCACCGGCTCGACCCTGCTGGGCGTCGCACGGTGGGGGCTCACCGACGGGGGAACCACCGCACCGGGCGACTCAACGCTGGTCACCGGCGGTTTTTCCTGCGTGCCACTACGCAACCGCCACCGCGTGCACGGCAGACACCGCGCGTGGTGACCAGCCTCCTTGCCTCTCGTACCGATTCGGAGTCGATCATGACCAATCCCTATATCGCCCCGTCCGATCCGCCGATCCGCAAACGCGCCGCCGCACCGCTCGACCACTCCTCCGAGCCCGACCAGCCCTCGCCGGTCACGGCGCTCCCCGACCACGAGACCGAGACACGGCTGCGCGACGAGCCGGAGAGGCGGGAGGCATGATCTGGCTGCCCGACTGGGTGAAAGTCGGTGCCCCGGTGCGGTTCCGGATGACCGGCCGAGACGACGCGGACTGCATCATCACCGCCGTCACCTCCACCGGCCGGGTCACCCTCTGCAATGGCGAGTGCTTCTCCCCCACCCACCTGACCCCCGGAAGCCACGACGCCACCCGCTACTTCGAGAAGCTCAACCGCCTCTCCGGGGTGACGAAGTCGGCCCGCAAACCATGACGCGGGACGAATCCGGTCCGCGGGGGTCTCCACGGTGCGAAACGCTGATTCGAGCCAACTGCGTGCGTGGTCGGCACGAGTACTGACCGCCGACAGCCTCGACGAGGCGATTCGGTAGCGCGCCGCGACCGGGTCAGGCCGCGCCGGATTCGAAGGCCGTCATGGTTCCGGCGATGGTGTCGGGTTTCTCCCAGGGGGCCGGGTCGGGGAAGTAGGTTTCGAGGAATTCCGAGACGGCGCGGACGCGTTCGGTTTCCGGGACCTCGGGGAAGCTGCCGTCATTGAGGCAGAAGAAGTCGACGTTGCGGCGTTTGGCGAGGCCGTCGAGGAGGGCCAGGCCGGTGTGGCTGGTGGTGTCGACGTAGCGCATCTTCGCCGCCTCCTGGGGGACGGCGCGGCCGGTGAGCAGGGCGTAGTAGTGGTAGAGGGAATTGGTGACCGAGATGTCGGTGGCGGCGCGGAAGCGGCTGGCTCGGGTGCGGGCGAAGTCCTCGGCGAAGACCTGCTCCATTTCCAGCAGGACGCTGCGGCGCAACGGAACCGGGGTGTGCTCGAGGTGGCGGGTGATGACGTGGCCGAAGCGCTGGGACAGCAGGGCGCGGTTGACGCGGGCCGCGTTCTCGAAACCGCTGCGCCGCTCGTTGTTCGCGCCCGGGCCGATGCGGGTGCCCGCCTCGATGTAGCGGCTGATGCCCGCGGGAGTGAAGAACATGGACGGGCGCACCGGGCGGGCGAAGAACATGTCGTCGTTGGAGTAGAGGAAATGCTCCGACAAACCGTCGATGTGCTGCAATTGGCATTCCACCGCATGGGAATTGAAGATCGGCAGGCCGCTGATATCGGAGAAATGGTCCACCGCACGGACGACGGTGACCTTCGGGTCCTCGCCGAGCCAGTCGGGGACGCGGGAATCGGTGGCGATGAAGATGCGGCGGATCCACGGGGCGTTCTTGTGCACCGAGCGCAGCGCGTAGCGCAGTTCGTCGATCTGGCGGATGCGGGCGTCGGCCTCGTCACCCTCGCCGACCACCACCTGCGCCAGCATTCCCGCACGGCGGGCCCGGAATTCGGGGTCGGAGCCGTCCACCCAGGAGAACACGATGTCGATGTCGAAGCCGACGTCGACGGGCTGGGGCGTGAACATGCCGTCCAGGGTGGGCCAGCTGGTGTCGTAGAGCAGCACGGTGGCCGGTTCCACATCGGCGACGTCGAACACCATGCGAGTCAGGGCGTTCGGGCGCGGGCACTCGACGGTATCGCCGTGGTATTCCCACAGCTCGATCTCCACGTGATGGGCCGGATCGAGGTCGCGGCCGAGCCGGAAGACATTGTGCGGCTTCTCATTGCAGGAGAACCCGGCCACCATGGCCGCCCCCAGCACCCGTCTGAGCGCGGCCCGATGGCCGGTGTCCACGGCCAGCACCAGGCGATGGTCGGCGTCACGAACCAGCAGGTAGGGGACCTCGGCGGCGGTCAATTCGGAGCGCAGGTAACGCAGATCGCCGACGACCGCCTCGGACACCGCCAGATTCGCCACCGTCGCGCGCCCCACCGTCTCCATGATCTCCGGCTGCTGTCCCGCACCCATATCCACCATCGCCATCTCCGCTCTCTTCGGGGCCTATCACCTCACGTCTTGCGGTGGCCACGCCGGCACAGCCGCCTACCGGCCCGGGACACGCCCGGGCCGGCGCAGCCGTGAAATCTGTTGCGCAGTCAGAAGAACGGAGCGGACGGGTGGTGCGGGGCGTGTTTCCACGGGCGAAATTCACCGGGCGGTCATCGGCCGGCTACTCGCGTGACCTCGTCGAGTCGAGGGACTGTTACGAATGATGCAACCGTTATCGCTTCTCGTCAATCTGTTTCCCCGCAGGTCCAGAGGTGTTTTCACAGCCGTAACGGACGAAACACCCGTTTCCGGCACGCCCGGGGTCCGCTTCGGAGACCAGCGAGCCAGTGCGGCAACGGCATACACTTGCGGGCAGCACAGTCCAGCCCGCTGTGCGGACCCAGATGGTGAGGGGACACAGATGGTAGCCGACGCCCGGGAACGTCAGGAGCCCTCGACGGACACGCGACCCGACCACCCCGAACTGGACGTTCTACCCGAGTGGCCGCTGGACACCATCGCGGTGCTGGTGACCACCGATCCCGCCCCGCACGCCATCCCCGTCTCCTGGCCGGTGCGCGCCGGCGACCGGCGAATCCTGCTCAGCCTCAAGTCCGATCGCGGCTCGCTGGCCCGGCTGCGGGAGCGGCCGGAGCTGGCGCTGCTCATCCTGGGCGGCGGCGATGTGGCGCTGTGCGCCCGCGGCACCGGCAAGGTGATCGCGGATCCGCTGCCCGGCGCGGACGATTACGTGGCGGTGGAACTGACCGTCGACGTGATCGACGACCACCGCCAGTCGGCCTTCGCGGTCGCCTCGGGAATTCAGCGCACCGTCATCGACGACACCGAACTACGCTATCTGGAGAATCGGGTCGCCACCCTCGAAGCAATGGCGGCCGACCGCAACTGAGATCGAAGGAGATCGTGTGTCTGTCAGCTTGGCCAAGGGCGGAAATGTCTCGCTGTCCAAACAGGCCCCGAATCTGACCAAGGTCGCGGTGGCGCTGGGCTGGGACGTGCGCACCACCACCGGCGCCGACTATGACCTCGACGCCAGCGCCCTGGCCTGTGGATCCAACCAGCGGGTGCTGTCGGACGCGCACTTCATCTTCTACAACAACCTGCGCTCCCCCGAAGGCACCATCGAGCACACCGGTGACAACCTCACCGGCGCGGGCGACGGCGACGACGAGGTGATCAATGTCGACCTGGCCGCCATGCCGCCGAGCATCACCAATATCTTCTTCCCCGTCTCCATCCACGAGGCCGACGTCCGCCGTCAGTCCTTCGGCCAGGTGCGCAACGCCTACATCCGCGTCATCGACGCGGTCACCAGCGCCGAACTGGCCCGCTTCGACCTCACCGAGGACGCCTCCACCGAAACCGCCATGGTCTTCGGCGAGCTCTACCGGCACGGCCCCGAGTGGAAGTTCCGCGCCATCGGCCAGGGCTACGCCTCCGGCCTGGCCGGCATCGCCCGCGACTATGGCGTGAACGTATGATCGTCGCCTTCTCGGTGACACCCATGGGCGTCGGCGCGGACGTGGGCCGCGCCGTCGCCGAGGCCGTGCGCATCGTGCGCGCCAGCGGCCTCCCCAACGAGACCAACTCCATGTTCACCACCCTCGAGGGTGAGTGGGACGAGGTCATGGCCGTGATCAAACAGGCCACCGAGGCCATCACCGCGGTCGCCCCGCGCTGCAGCCTCGTCCTCAAAGCCGACATCCGCCCGGGCGTCACCGGCGCGATGACGGCCAAGGTCGACACCGTCGAGCGGTATCTCGCCGAGGACTGATCCGGTCGGGGGACGCCGCGGCTCCGGTCAGGAGATGCGCTGGCGGAGCCAGGCGGGGATCTCGTCGCCGGCTCGCGGGTAGGTGGCGAGTTCGCGGCGGCATTCGTCGGGCTCGGGGATGGGGAGCCAGTCGGGGATTTCCTTGAAGGACAAGGTGAACTGGGCCTTGGTGGAGTCGGCGCGGAGCAGGACCTGGCCGCTGAGCCAGGTGCCGGTCATCTGGTCGTAGCAGACTTCCTTGAGGCGGTTGAGCAGCATGAGCACTTCCTCGGAGGGTTGTAGCTCCTCGGAGGGGACTCCGGACTCGGGGACCTCGGGGACGGGGGTGCCGGACAGCTCCAGCTGCAGTCCCGCGTGGCCGTCGTCGCCGACCAGGGAGAACCACAGCACCGCGAGGGTCCAGCCGGTGGGTAGCTCATCGGTGAGGGCGCTGACCAGGGCGCTCTCCACCATGTCGCGATCAGCCGAGCGGGGCGTGGCGGGCGGCTCGGGAGCGGCGCCCGGGGCGGCCTCGACGGTTCGAATCACCAGGCCCGGACAGTGATCGCGCATGACCTCCACGACCGCGGGCACCGGCACGGGCAGGCGTTCGGACACGATGTAGAGCGGGCGGTCGACCTGGCGGCGGGCGATCACATCGCCCAGCGCCCGCACCCGATGCCGGAATTCCTCCGGATCACGCAGCACCACTTCGGCGAAGAGCTCCGTGCGGCCGCCCTTGCGTAATCGGCCGACGCCCAGCCGGATCCGCTCCACCTCGCTCCACGCCACGTGCGGGAACCCGCGATACGTGAAGCCGTGATCGTTGAGCAGCAGCGTCGGCTGCGGGCGGAACAGATCGTCGGCCATGGTGTAGACGCCGAAACCGAACACCGCCATGAGTAGCCCGGCCACGACCCGCATGACCGGATGTTCCGCGTCGTTGAACACCACGAAACCCGGTAGCACGGTCATCACCAGGAAGAACACCAACGCGACGATCGCACCCGTTCTCCGCGGGTAGTACTCGGTGATCGATTCGCGCCCCGAAGCATGCACCACCCCTGAGACGCTAGCCGAAACCGGCCCAGCGCAACACCGCCGTTATCGCCGGGCATCGCCTCCGCTATGCCGAATTTGCCAGGAATCACCGCGATTCCAGATCCGTCCGGCTGGCGCGTCAGCCGTGCGGCCAGTACCGATGCCAGTCCGCGGCGGTCAGCGCGTCGCGCGCGCCCCGATCGATCTCCGCGGCGTCCTCGGCGGCGCGCACCGCGGCGGCGAAGTCGAGAGTGGCCTTGCGCAGGCGTTCTTCGGCGCTGTCGGGCCCGCCCAGCTCGACCACCCGCAGGGCCGCCGGAATCAGCTCTTCCGGTAAACCCGCCTTGATGCCGCGGGACCGGACCTTCTCCGCCAGGGCCAGCGCGGGCTGCGCCATCGCGATTCCGTCGAGGCAGGAGCGCCGCGCCTTCTCGGCGGATTTCCGCTCCTCCCAAGCCCTTTCCTGCGCCGCGATCTTCTCCGCCACCGACGCGCCGGGCGCGGTGAACGCGTCGAGCGCGTCACTCAGGTGCGGGCTGCGGTGCACCAGCTTGGCGACCAGCGCCGCCGCCACCTCCGCGACCGTGAATTCCCCTGCGGCCTCGGCGATCCGGGAGTGGAACAGCACCTGCAACAGCAGATCGCCGAGCTCCTCCTTGATGGTCTCGGCGTCCTCGTCCTGGATGGCGTCGAGCAGTTCGTAGGTCTCCTCCAGCAGGTAGGGCCGCAGCGAATCATGGGTTTGCGTCACCTCCCAGCCGCCGAAGTTCCACAGCCGATCCATCACCTCGACGGCCTCGCCCAGCGCCTCGGTCATGCGCGCGGTCCCGGCCGCGGTCTCGGCGGCGACACCCTCCCCCGAGCTCATCGGTCGGCCATCACCTCGGCCGGAACCCGGACATCCACCGCGCCGGGCGCCTTGCCGTCCAGGGCCAGCAGCAGATCGGCCACGAACTGCAGCACCTGGACATCGCGGACCCGGGCCGCGCCGACGCTGTCCTCCACTCGCGGCAGCGGCAGCTGCACGATGCCGGTGGCCGCGCGGTAGGTGGCGTTCGGGTAGAGCCGCTTGAGTCGCAGCTGCTTCGAATCCGGCAGTTGCAGCGGCGACACCTTCACCGTGGTCCCGGTGACTCCGATCTCGGCGATCGAGTAGGTGCGGGCCAGCAACCGCAGCTTGGCCACCGACACCAGGCGGCCCACCTCCACCGGCAGCGGCCCGTACCGGTCCACCAGCTCCTCGACCACCGCCGACAGCCCCGAATCGTCCTGGGCGGCGGCGAGTTTGCGGTACGCCTCCAGGCGCAGGCGATCGGAGGTGATGTAGTCCGGCGGAATGTGCGCGTCCACCGGCAGGTCGATGCGCACCTCCTTGACCTCCTCGTCCACCGAGATCGGGCGGCCGTCGGCGGCGGCGCGATACGCCTCCACCGCCTCCCCGACCAGGCGCACGTAGAGGTCGAAGCCGACGCCCGCGACATGGCCGGACTGTTCGGCGCCCAGCACGTTGCCCGCGCCGCGAATCTCCAGGTCCTTCATGGCCACCGCCATGCCCGCGCCCAGATCCGAGTTCTGCGAGATGGTGGCGAGCCGGTCGTAGGCGGTCTCGGTGAGCGGCTTCTCCGGCGGGTACAGGAAGTAGGCGTACCCGCGTTCCCGGGACCGGCCGACGCGGCCGCGCAACTGGTGCAGCTGCGAAAGGCCCAGGGCGTCGGCGCGTTCCACCAGCAGGGTGTTGGCGTTGGAGATGTCCAGACCGGTCTCGATGATGGTGGTGCACACCAGCACATCGAATTCCCGCTCCCAGAAGCCCTGCACGGTCTTCTCGAGCATGTCCTCATTCATCTGCCCGTGCGCGACCACCACCCGGGCCTCCGGCACCAGATCGCGAATCTTCTTGGCCGCCTTGTCGATCGACGACACCCGGTTGTGGACGTAGAACACCTGGCCGTCGCGCAGCAGTTCACGGCGGATGGCCGCGGCCACCTGCTTGTCGTTGTAGGCGCCGACATAGGTGAGGACGGGATGCCGTTCCTCGGGCGGGGTGAGGATGGTCGACATCTCACGGATGCCCGCCAGCGACATTTCCAGGGTGCGCGGAATCGGCGTCGCGGACATGGTCAGCACGTCCACGTGCGTGCGCAGCGCCTTGATGTGCTCCTTGTGCTCGACGCCGAAACGCTGCTCCTCGTCGACGATGACCAGACCGAGATCCTTCCAGCGCACCCCCGTCTGCAACAGCCGATGCGTGCCCACCACGATGTCGACATCCTTGGTGGTCATGCCCTCCAGGATCTCTCGCGATTCGGCGGCGTCGGTGAACCGGGACAGGCCCTTCACCACCACCGGGAATCCGGCCATCCGCTCGGTGAAGGTCTGCAGATGCTGCTGCGCCAGCAGCGTGGTCGGCACCAGCACCGCCACCTGCTTGCCGTCCTGCACCGCCTTGAAGGCCGCGCGCACCGCGATCTCGGTCTTGCCGTAACCGACATCACCACAGATGACGCGGTCCATCGGGACCGCCTTCTCCATATCGGACTTCACCTCGGCGATGGCCGAGAGCTGGTCGATGGTCTCGGTGAACGCGAACGCGTCCTCCATCTCCTGCTGCCACGGGGTATCCGGGGCGAAGGCGTGACCGGGCGCGGCCTGGCGGGCGGCGTAGAGCTGCACCAGCTCGGTGGCGATCTCGCGAACCGCCTTGCGCGCCTTGCGTTTGGTATTGGCCCAGTCCGAACCGCCCAGCTTGGACAGCGACGGCATCTCGCCGCCGACATAGCGGGACAGCTGGTCGAGGGAGTCCATCGGCACGAACAGCCGGTCGCCGGGCTGGCCGCGCTTGCCGGGCGCGTATTCGATGACCAGGTACTCGCGGCGCGCGCCGCCGATGGTGCGCTCGATCATCTCCACGAAGCGGCCGATGCCGTGCTGATCGTGCACCACCATGTCGCCCGCGGTCAGGGCCAGCGGATCGACCTGGTTGCGGCGGCGGGCGGGCAGCTTCTTGCCCTCACCGGGCGCGGTGACCCGGTTGCCGGTGAGGTCGGATTCGGCGATCACCACCAGCTTGGCGTCGTCGAACACCACGCCGTCGTGCAGGGAACCGCACAGCACGCCGACCAGGCCGCGGACCGGTTCGGCCCCGGCGTCGAGGGCCGCCGCCGGCACCTCGGCGTCGGCGAGGCGTTCCAGAATGCGTTGCGCCGTACCGTGTCCCGCCACCACGATGACCGCGCGGCCGCCGGTGGCGACATGCGCGCGCAGCGAGGCGAAGATGGTGGCGACCAGTTCCTCCGAACCGCGCGCGGAGGCGGCGGCCTGCACCGGCAGCACGATCTCGTCGGGAGCGTCGGCGGCCAGCGGGCTCAGCGTCCACCACGGCAGGTCGCGGCGGTCGGCGTCGGCGCGCACCACGTCCAGGCCGCGATAGCCGGAGGCGGCCAGGTCCAGGCCGTGCGCGCCCAGCGGCGCCGCCCCGCCGAAGGAGGCGGCCGTCCACGACGCCTCCAGGAATTCCTGCCCGGTGCGCACCAGGTCCGCGGCCCGGGTGCGGACCTTCTCCGGATCACACAGCAGCACATGGGTTTCCGCGGGCAGCGCGTCCACCAGCAGTTGAAGTTCACCCGGCTGCAGCACCGGCAGCAGCGCCTCCATGCCCTCCACCGGGATGCCCTCGGCGATCTTCTCCAGCATCTCCACCAGCGCGGCGTCGGCCGGATTGTCGGCCGCCACCTGGGCGGCACGCTCGCGCAGGGCGTCGGTCAGCAGCAGCTCGCGGCACGGCGGCGCGACCACCAGATCGATCGGCACCTCGTGAATGGAACGCTGGTCCTGCACCGAGAAGGCACGCAGCTCGGAGACCTCGTCACCCCAGAACTCCACGCGCACCGGATGATCCGCGGTGGGCGGGAACAGGTCCAGAATGCCGCCGCGGACCGCGAATTCGCCACGCTTGCCGACCATGTCGACCCGCTCGTAGGCGAATTCCACCAGCCGCGTGAGCAATTCGTCGAAGTCGAATTCGGCGCCGGGCCGCAGCACGATCGGCTCGATCTCCCCCAGCCCCGCCGCCATCGGCTGCATGAGTGAGCGCACCGTGGTCACCACCACCCGCAGCGGCCCGGTCACCCCCGGATCCTCCGGATGCGCCAGCCGTCGCAACACCTGCATCCGCCGCCCCACGGTGTCCGCGCCCGGCGAGAGCCGCTCGTGCGGCAGCGTCTCCCACGACGGGAACAGCGCGACCGTATCGCCCAGGATCTCGGTCAGCTCGGCGGTCAGATCATCGGCCTCGCGCCCGGTGGCCGTCACCACCAGCAGCGGCCGCTGCCCGGCGATGGTCGAGGCCACGAACGGCCGCACCGCCGACGGCGCGACCAGCCTGGCCTCGGCGCGCCCGATCAGGCTCGCGACCTGCGTCAACGCGGCGTCGGCACCGGCCACCGCAGCAAGTCCCGACAGAGGCGGACGATCGGTGGTCATGCGAAGACTCCTCGGCGCAGATCAGCGTTTCAGACGGCCAACCGAGTCTAGTGGCGCGCGCTGACAACCCACGATGCGCCCAGCCACACACCACCCACCGGTTCGCGGCCCGCCCCGGTCTGGACTGACGGAGCGGAGGAGCGAAGCGGAGGAGCGGAGGAGGGAAGACCGGGGTTACAAGGGCCGCGACCGCCTCTCTCCACCCTGCGGCTTGCCCGGAGCGAAGCGGAGGGCAAATGTCACTGCACGTAGCGGCGGAGGCGGCGGGCGGCGAACTCGCGGAAGTAGGCGACCTTCTCCTGGGGGACGATCGAGGGCAGGAGGAAGTACCAGGCGCGTTCCATGCGGGTGGCCATCTGGTCGATGGACTCGGTGCTGACCGCGACGATGTGGACGCCGGTGGTCATCTCCTGCAGGAGCATGCCGATGGTGTCGGGGTCGAGGTCGGGCTCGAGGTCGCCCTGGGTGATGGCGCGTTCGGCGAGCAAACGGTGCGTCTCACCCCAGGTCTTGGCGATGTTGTCGCCCGTCGCGCCGCGGTAGTCGCCGATCTGGTGGGTGAGTTTGAGCATCGCGCCGACCATGGGGTCGTTCATGGTGAGATCGGCGACCACGTAGGTGATCCCGATGCACGCCTCCAGCGCGGGCACCCGCGGATCGAAGAAACCCTGGCATGCGCTGATCAGTCGCTCGTTGCCCTGATCGACGACCGCGCGCGCCAGTTCTTCCTTGGAGCCGAAGTGAAAGTACAAGGCGCCCTTGGTCACATTCGACTGCGCGATGATCTCGGACAGGGACGCGTTCGCGTAGCCCAGTCGCAGAAAGACATCGGCAGCGCCCGCGAGCACGGAATCGCGAGTGATCTCCGCACGCGCTTGCCTAGCCATCAGATCCGCCCGTCATCAAACCAGCCATCCTGAAGTAGACCGCCATCCCGAAGTTGACCGACATCACAGTTCGAACAGCACTCGAAGGATGGGTGAACCGTACCACCCGGCTGCGTGCTGCCAGCCGATTCGAGCATTCGACCCGTCCTCCTTCGCAATTCGCTGGTTAACTGTCCAGTTCTGTCCGGTTACGACAGACATATCAGACCAAAATTCAGACCGCAGGGTTCTATAACCCCTTGCCGCTCGGCCATTCCGACGCCAGCTTCGGCTCCGCCTCCAAATGCGTGAGCCCGTTCCAGCACAGATTCACCAGGTGCGCGGCCACCACTTCCTTCGACGGCTGGCGCTCGTCCAGCCACCAGGTCGCCGCCGTCGCAACCATTCCCACCAGAGCCTGCCCGTACAGCGTCGCCAGATTCGGATCCAGGCCGCGACGTTCGAAATCCCCGGCGAGAATATGGGCCACCTGATTCACGGCCTCGTTGAGCAGACTCGAATAGGTGCCCTCGGCCGCCGACACCGGCTGATCCCGCATCAGGATCCGGAAGCCGTCGGTGCGCTCCTCCATATAGGTGAGCAACGCCAGCGCCACCTGCTCGAGCCGCACCCGCGAACGGTTCTGGGTGAGCGAGGAGGTGATCATCTCGAGCAGCGTCGACATCTCCCGGTCGACCACGACGGCGTAGAGGCCCTCCTTGCCGCCGAAGTGCTCGTACACCACCGGTTTCGAGACCTGCGCCCGCGCCGCGATCTCCTCGATCGAGGTGGCGTCGTAGCCGCGCTCGGCGAACAGCGCCCGCCCGATCTCGATGAGCTGCTGACGGCGCTGGGTGCCGGTCATGCGCGCCCGCGCCGGCCGCTGCCCTTCCGTCATGCGCTCACCTGCCCCTTTCACCCTGCCCGCGAGCGCCTTTGCAAGGTCGCGCGGCCCGCGCCCACCGCGGTTCGGTAGGTAGCCTATCGACTGACACGTTCGACACTGTGTAAGCGGTTCGACGTAGAGGCGTACTTCATGCGAGGATCAGACCCGCATGACGCTGCAATCCGCCGTGGTGTAATGGCAGCACAACTGATTTTGGTTCAGTTTGTCCAGGTTCGAGTCCTGGCGGCGGAGCTCGCGCGCAGGGTCGCTATGGTTGGCCCCGCACAACCTGACTCAGCACACGATGACTGGCAGCCGAGGGAGATCCATGCCACAGGAGACCGCCGTCGTCGTTCTCGCCGCCGGAGCCGGAACCCGAATGCGGTCCAAGACACCCAAGGTGTTGCACCCGCTGGCCGGCCGGAGCATGCTCGCGCACGCGTTGCATGCCGCGCACGAGATCGACCCGACGTCGCTCATCACCGTGATCGGTCACGACCGCGAACAGGTCGGCGACGCGGTCGGCAAGGTGGGAGCGGAACTGGGCCGCCCGATCACGCTGGCGGTGCAGAACGAGCAGCGCGGCACCGGCCACGCCGTGCAGTGCGCGCTCACCTCGCTGCCCGAGGATTTCGCGGGCGACGTGCTCGTCACCTACGCCGACGTGCCGCTGCTGGACGGGCACACCCTGCACGCGCTGCTCGACGAGCACCGCAGCTACTCCGACGGATCCGCCGTCACCGTACTGACTTTCGAGCCCGAGGACCCGAACGGCTACGGCCGCATCGTGCGCGATGCGCAGGGCCGGGTGATGGAGATCGTCGAGCACGCCGACGCCACCCCGGAGCAGGCCGCGATCACCGAGGTCAACTCCGGCGTCTACGTCTTCGACGCGGCCGTGCTGCGAATCATGATCTCGCGCATCGACACCGCCAACGCCCGCCACGAGCTGTACCTGACCGACGTGCTCAAGCTGGCCCGCGAGGCCGGGCACCCGGTGCACGGCGCGCGGCTGGTCGATTCCGCCAAGGTCACCGGCGTGAACGACCGGGTGCAGCTGGCCGGTGCGGCCAAGACGCTGAACCGCTACATCCTGGAGCGGCACATGCGCGCCGGGGTCACCATCATCGATCCGGGCAGCACCTGGATCGACGGCAATGTGGTGATCGGCCGCGACACCGTCATCCGCCCGGGCGTACAGCTGTTGGGCGACACCGTGATCGGCGAGGACACCGAGATCGGCCCGGACTGCACGCTCACCGACGTCACCGTCGGCGACCGCGCCAAGGTGGTCCGCACCCACGGCGAGAAGTCGAGCATCGGCGCGGGCGCGAACGTCGGCCCCTTCGCCTACCTGCGGCCCGGCACCTCGCTCGGCGAGGAGGGCAAGATCGGCGGCTTCGTCGAGACCAAGAACGCCACCATCGGCGCGCACTCCAAGGTCCCGCATCTGACCTACGTGGGCGACGCCACCATCGGCGAGTACAGCAATATCGGCGCATCCAGCGTGTTCGTGAATTACGACGGCGTCAAGAAGCACCACACCACGGTCGGCTCGCATGTGCGGACCGGTAGCGACACCATGTTCGTCGCACCGGTCACCGTGGGTGACGGCGCGTACTCGGCGGCGGGTACTGTACTGCGCAGAAACGTTCCTCCGGGGGCGCTCGCGGTATCGGGTGGAGCACAGCGCAATCTCGAGGGCTGGGTGCAGCGCAATCGCCCCGGTACCGATGCCGCCCGCGCGGCCGAAGCGGCTCTCGCTTCGAACCCGGAGGACGCGGGAACCACCGAGAAAACCAACGAGCAAAAGGATGGCGAACGTCAGTGACCGCGTTCTCTACCGATAACCAGAAGAATCTGATGCTGTTCTCGGGACGCGCTCATCCCGAGCTCGCCGAGGCGGTGGCGAAGGAACTCAACGTCCACGTCACCCCCCAGACCGCTCGTGATTTCGCGAACGGCGAGACCTTCGTCCGGTTCGAGGAATCGGTCCGCGGCTCCGACGCCTTCGTGCTGCAGAGCTTCCCGGCCCCGCTGAACCAGTGGGTCATGGAGCACCTGATCATGATCGACGCGCTCAAGCGTGGTTCGGCCAAGCGCATCACCTCGGTGCTGCCGTTCTACCCCTACGCCCGCCAGGACAAGAAGCACCGCGGCCGCGAGCCCATCTCGGCCCGCCTGATCGCCGACCTGCTCAAGACCGCGGGCGCGGACCGGATCATCACCATCGACCTGCACACCGATCAGATCCAGGGCTTCTTCGACGGCCCGGTCGATCACATGCACGCGCAGGTGCAGCTGGCCGAGCACATCCGCAACAACTACGACCTGTCCAACATCACGGTCGTCTCCCCCGACGCCGGCCGCGTGAAGGTCGCCGAGAAGTGGGCCAACTCGCTGGCGGACGCGCCGATGGCGTTCATCCACAAGACCCGCGACCCGCTGGTCCCCAACCAGACCGTGTCCAACCGCGTGGTCGGTGAGGTCGAGGGCCGCACCTGCATCCTGATCGACGACATGATCGACACCGGTGGCACCATCGCCGGCGCGGTCAAGGTGCTCAAGGAGGCCGGCGCGGGCGATGTGGTCATCGCCGCCACCCACGGCATCCTGTCCGCCCCGGCCGCCGAGCGTCTCGCCAACTGCGGGGCCAAGGAGGTCGTGGTCACCAACACGCTGCCGATCGACGAGTCCAAGAAGTTCCCGACCCTGACCGTTCTGTCGATCGCGCCGCTGCTGGCGCAGACCATCCGCGAGGTCTTCGAGAACGGCTCGGTCACCGGCCTTTTCAACGGCAACGCCTGACCGGAACTCCGGTAGGCCGGGCCCCGGCCCGAACCATCGCCACGAAGCGCCCTTCCCCGTTCCGCGGGGCGGGGCGCTTTCTGCGTGAAATGGGGTCGACAAGCGTGTCCGTTTCGGCTGGTAGGCGGTAGCGTTGGATCGGATGTACGGGTTGCTACTGGTGCGCTGACAGCGCGGAGAGGTGGTGCCGCATGGCCGACCGGCCCGACGAGGACGACGCCCGGCTGATGGACGAGGTCTTCGACACCGATCAGGTCTTCGACAGCGATGTCGACAACCTCGACTACGACCTCGGCGACGACGACCAGGAAGACGAGATCCGCGAGTACCAGCGCTACATCGCCGATCCGCCCACCGACCTGGTCATCCGCAACCGCGAGAACGACGACGACGGCCGGCTCGGCATCAGCGACGAACTCGACCAGGAGTGGACCCGCCGCCGCCGGCGCGAGGAATTCGTGATCGAGGACAACCGGCCCGCCGAAGTCGCCGCCATGGACATCGTCGAGGAGCTCGAGGACTGACCTCGTCGAGGACCGGGCCGGGCGCGCCCGGCTCCTGGCCATCACGGACACTCGACCCATGACCGCGTTCACCGGATTCCCGCTCGCCGGACTCGACTTCTACGAAGACCTGGAAGCCGACAATTCCAAGGCCTTCTGGACCGCCCACAAGACCGTGTGGGAGCAGTCGGTCCGGGATCCGATGAAGGCCCTGGTCGCCGATCTGGAACCGGACTTCGGCACGGCCAAGATCTTCCGGCCCTACCGCGACGTGCGCTTCGCGAAGGACAAGTCGCCGTACAAGAACCATCAGGGCGCGGTGGTCTACAGCGCCCAGTACTCCGGTTGGTACGTGCAGATCGGCGCGGGCGGGCTGCGGGTGGCGGGCGGCATGTACGCCGCCGAGGCCGCCCAGCTCACCGCGCTGCGCACCGCCATCGACGACGAGGTGCGCGGCGCCGAACTGGAGGCGCTGATCGCCCGGCTCGTCGCCGACGGCTACGCCATCGGCGGGGACAAACTGGCCACCAAGCCCAAGGGCTACGACATCGACCATCCGCGCATCGATCTGCTGCGGCACAAATCCCTCACCGCCGGAAAGGATTTCGGTGCGCCGAAGTGGCTGACCACCCCGCGCGCCGCCCGGGAGGTCCGGGCGGCGTGGGAGCAGTTGCGGCCGCTCATCGAATGGCTGGCCGCGGTGACCGCGCAGAAGTAGCGCGCGGCCGGCCTCCGGAACCGCGATGGCTCCGAAACCGCCTGCGGCTAGCGGCGTTCCGCGAGCACCAGGGCGAACCGGCGGTCCGGGTCGGTCCACAGGTGCTCGGGGGTGAAACCGGCGGCGTTCAGCTCGCGGTCGAGCACCTCGGGACGGAATTTCGCCGAGATCTCGGTGCGCAGCTGCTCGCCCGCCGCGAAATCGACGGTGAGGCCGAGTTCGGGAATGCGGACGGTCATGGCCTCGGTGGCCTCGAGCCGCATCTCGATCCACTCGTTCTCGGCGTCCCACAGCGCGACGTGGGCGAACTTCTCCGGCACGAAGTCCGCGCCCAGGCGGGCGTTGAGGACATGCAGCACATTGCGATTGAACTCCGCGGTGACCCCGGCGGCATCGTCGTAGGCGGGGACCAGCACCGCCGGATCGATGACCAGGCCCGCGCCGAGCAGCAGCTGCTCGCCGGGTTCGAGCACATCCCGGATGCCCGCGAGGAATTCGGCGCGCTCGGCCGGAACCAGATTGCCGATGGTGCCGCCCAGGAACGCGACCATGCGCCGGCCGCCACCGGGCAGATTGTCCAGGGTGGCGGTGAAGTCACTGACCACGCCGTGCACGCCCAGCCCCGGGAACTCCGCCGCCACCTCGTCCGTGGCCATGCGCAGCGCCGAGACCGAGACATCCTGGGGCACATAGCTCTTCAACGGACCGGCCGCGGTGAGCGCGTTCAACAGCAGCCGGGTCTTGGCCGCCGAACCCGCGCCGAGCTCGACCAGCACCTCGGCCCCGGCGATCCGGGCGATCTCCCCGACCACCCGTTCCAGCAGCGCCCGCTCGGTGCGAGTCGGGTAGTACTCCGGCAGTTCGGTGATCTTCTCGAACAGCTCGCTGCCGCGCGCGTCGTAGAACCACTTGGGCGGCAGCCACTTCGGATCCGCCGTCAGCCCCTGCCGGACGTCCGCGCGCAACGCGGCCGTCAAATCCTCGTCGGTCAGATGGATCTCCACCGTCGCCCCAGTCATGAATCAACCCTTCCGATCTCGATATCCAGTGGTTCCACCGACACTTCGCCGACGCGGACCCGGACCAGCCGCCGATCATCGATCGGCCGCCAGCGCGGATCGTCGTCGAACGGCTCCGACGCCACCACCACGAAGCCCTCGCCCGGCAGCACCGACAACGCGTGATGCCACGTCGTCGCCCACACTCCGGACCCGTTCCCCAGCAGCAGGTTCAAGCGCGCCCGCGGCGATCGCTCCAGGACCGCGGCCATGACCCGCCGCAACACCTGTCCCGGTTCCGCGCCGTCCGCGAGCAACCGGTGCAGGATCACCCAGAGCACCCCGGAATCGGTCAGCGCCTCCGCGTCGAGCAGGGAGCCCGAACCGAATTCGGCGGCGACGGCGGTCAATACGGCGCGCCAGTCGGGAATCGCGCCGTTGTGGCTGAAGGCCCAGCGGCCGTGGACGAACGGCGCACACGCCGCCCGCTCGACCGGCATGCCCACGGTGGCGGACCGGATCGCGGCCAGCACCGCCGTCGAACGGATCTGCGGCAGCACCTCGTCCACGGCCGGATCGGTCCACATCGGGACCTGATTGCGGTAGCGGCTGACCACCGGATCGGTGGTCGGCGCAGGCTTGCCCGCGGGATCGCCGGTCGCGCCACCGTGCCAGATGACGCCCGGCCCGTGGTCGAGCGCCGCGGCGTCGGGGTGATGCCACCAGGCGACGCCGAAGCCGTCGGCGTTGATGATGCCGCCGCCGCGCATCTCCCGCGGGGCCCAGGACTGCGTCCGCAGCGAGTGCGGGCCCTGGGTGAGCAGGGCGCCGACCGGGGTCGGCGGGCCCAGATAGGCCAGATGACGGCACATCAGCGCTCGTCCGATCGCAGGTCGCGGGCCAGCCGGAAGCCGGAGAAGATCTGACGGCGGATGGGGTGGTCCCAGTTGCGGAAGGTGCCGCGGCAGGCGACCTGGTCCGCACCGAAGGAGCCGCCGCGCAGCATCTTGTAGTCGCCGCCGAAGAAGACCTCGGAGTATTCGCGATACGGGAACGCCCGGAAGCCCGGGTACGCCTCGAAACCCGAGGACGTCCACTCCCACA
Organism: Nocardia sp. NPDC004582; assembly: GCF_053602115.1. Lineage (NCBI taxonomy): Bacteria > Bacillati > Actinomycetota > Actinomycetes > Mycobacteriales > Nocardiaceae > Nocardia > Nocardia sp. NPDC004582. The sequence goes on from NZ_JBSGCY010000004.1 coordinate 105,330, forward strand.
CATCACCGATCAGCTGATGGACGCCGGCCGGCGACGCGCCTTCCGGATACGCCCCGACGTCGGCCGGTTCCAGGTGGTGCTGACCGAGATTCGCCAGCGCCTCGGTGGGATCGCCATCGCCCCAAGGGAATCGGCGCGAGCGCCCGGTACTCGCGTCGAAACGCGCGGCCTTCTCCCATTCCGCCTCGGTGGGCAGGCGCTTCCCGGCCCACCGGGCGTACGCGTCGGCCTCGAACCAGCACACATGCACCACCGGCTGCCGCGCCCGCAGCGGCTGCATGACCCCGAAAACCCGCCGCCACCACCGTCCGCCGCCGTCCTGCTCCCAGAACTGCGGCGCGCGCAGCCCGGCCTGGACCCGGTGCGCCCACCCGCGCTCGGACCACAGTTCGGGCCGCTCGTACCCGCCGTCGTCGACGAAGGCCAGGTACTGCTCGTTGGTGATCGGCGCGGCGTCGATGGCGAAACCGTCCACGTGGACCGGGTGCGCGGGCCGTTCGTTGTCCAGCGCCCACGGGTCGGTGTCGGTGCCCATGGTGAATTCGCCTGCGGGAATGACGACTTCACCGGTGACTGCCACCCGGGCGGCGGGCGTGGGCGGCGCGGACAGCACCGCCTCGCCGACCCGCAACTGATGGGTGGCCAGCATGGTCTCGTCGTGCTGCTGCTCGTGCTGGGCGATCATGCCGAAGGCGAACCCGTCCCGCACCAGATCGGTGCCGCGTAACGGGCTGCGGTCCAGCACATCCCACACCTTGTCGCGCACGGTGCCGACATAGTCGCGGGCCTGGGCGGGATCCAGCAGCGGCAACGCGGGCCGATCCGCGCGGGCGTGCTTGAACGCGTCGTAGAGGTGGTCGATGTCCTGCCGCACCGGTTCGCGCCCGCCCACATCGCGCACCAGCCACAGCTCTTCCTGATTGCCGATATGCGCCAGATCCCACACCAGCGGGCTCATCAGCCGCGAATGCTGCGCCACCAGCTCGGCCTCGTCGAGGCACTCGGTCAGCCCGATGGTCCGCCGCCGCGCCCGCTCGAGCGACGCGGCGATCCGCCCGCGCAGGGCTTCGGTCTCGGCACGGTCCGATCCGGGCAGATGCTGAACGGTCATGAGAGAACTCCCGATTCGAGAATGAGACGCGCCGGGCGGGCCTGCGCCACGGGCCGGGCCGATCGAGGTCGGGATGTCATGCCCCGCCTCCGAATTCGGCCGCGGTGGGCATCTCACCGCGGCGACATCGATCCGCGGCGGCGGCCGATTCCGCGGCGGCCCCGGAGGTCTCGGCGTGTGCGGTCGCCAGCTCCAGCAGCGCGACGGCGGTGGCGCGCAGCTCGGGATCGGCCAGGCCGTGGCGCGCGGACTCCGACCAGGCCCGCGCCGTGGGCTCCGCCAGAGCCGTTGCCTCCTTGATGGTCTCGGCCGACGACAGCAGCGCGCCGAAGACCTGGACCGGCACCGTCCAGCCGTCCCCGGGCTGCGCGTCGAGGTAGCGGACCTCGAGGTGTCCCGCCGCGCGGACCGGCGGGAACAACGTCGTGAGGTGATAGTCCAGATCCGACCGGTCGGGGCGACGACCGATCTCGTCATCGAGCGCTCCGCACAACCAGTCCGCGAAGGTCGCCCCCGGCGGCGCGCACCAGTCGGCCTGGGTCCCGGCGGAACCAGGGGCACCGGCGGCGGAGTCGGGGCGTACGCACAGCAGGGGCACGTCCAGCGCCCATCGGGCGTAGCCGGTGATGGGGTCGGCCCAGTCGTGCACGGGCGGGCGGGTGCGGAGCTGGTCGAGGCGCTGCCAGGCCCGCATGCGCTGGGAGGCCCAGGCGCCGGGCGGGGCCGTGTGCAGGCCGGGTGAGCAGGCGAAGGCCGCCAGCAGGGCGGGGCCCACGTCGTACAGCAGCCGCCAGCGGGCGGCGATCTCGGCGGGATCCGCGCCCGCGTCCACGCTGACCTGGGTGGCGGCGGTATTGCACATCATGAGCGCCCCGAACGGGCCCAGTCCGGCGAAGGACCGTTCCATGGCCCGGTAACGCGGCAGCTGCAGGACGCGCTGGGGCACCCGGACGGCGTCGGCGGCGCCGGAAATGGTTCGGATACCGCGGGATTCGAGCAGCTCCCGCAGGCTGGTCGTGTCTGCCCGCAAGCGCTCGCACAGTTCGGTGGCGGTGCCGAACGGGGCACTGGACAGTTCGATCTGACCGCCGGGTTCGAGGGTGACCCGGCTGCCGCCCGGCAACGGATCGGCCGGGGAATCGGGGGAAATGGACCGTGGCGCGTACGGCCCGAGCGCGTCCGCCAGGACGGTGAGGTCCGGGCGGGAATTCGTCGCCGAAAGTTCACCTTGCGTGGTGAGCCACTCGAGTTCGGCGCCGATGAGCAGCGGTGGACCCTGTTTGAAACAGACTTTTCCGACATACGCCTCGGCGGCGGCGCGTGAGGTGAATTCGCCGCCGGGCTCGGAGACATTCAGGCCACTACGCAGCACATCGGCGGGTGACGCTGTGACAGCCATTGCCAACCTCCGTCTGATGCGTTCGCCGCTGGGGATCGGAACGGCGACCCAAACCAGAGTAGCGAGCCACTGTGACAAGAAATCTGACGAAAGGGAGAACGCGGCAAGCTATATGGTCGATTCCATGCTGGATATGGCTGGATTGCGGGCCGATACCCCCGGATGTGAAAACCAGGTATTTCTCGACAGTGCGGGCTCCTCGCTGCCGCCCCGGGCCGTCGTCGACGCCACCATCGCCCACCTGCGCCGGGAAGCGGAGATCGGCGGCTACCGCGCGGCCAACGAGCGCATCGATGACCTGTACGCCGTCAAGACCGCGATCGGCGAACTGATCAACGCCGACCCCGCCGCCCTGGCCCTCAGCGACAGCGCCAGCCGCTCCTGGAGCGACTTCTTCTACACCGTCCCGCTGGCCCCCGGCGACCGCATCCTGATCTCCGGCGCGGACTACGGCAGCAATGCCATCGCCGCCCTGCAGCGCGCCCGGCAGACCGGCGCGGTCGTCGAAGCCATCCCCAGCGACAGCAGCGGCCAGCTCGACCTGGACGCGCTCAGCGCCATGATGGACGAACGAGTGAAACTGGTATCGCTGGTTCATGTTCCGACCAACGGCGGCCTGGTGAACCCGGTCGCCGAGGCCACCCGCGTCGCGCACCGGTCCGGCGCGCTGGTGCTGCTGGACGCCTGCCAGTCCGCCGGTCAGCTGCCCCTCGACGTCGCGGCCCTGGATGTGGACGCGCTGTCCGCCACCGGCCGCAAATGGCTGCGCGGGCCGCGCGGCACCGGTTTCCTGTACGTACGACCAGAACTGGCGCTGAGCCTGGAACCCGGCCGCCTCGACCTGCACAGCGCCGAATGGACCGCTCCGGACGACTACGTGCTCACCCCCGACGCCGGGCGCTTCGAATTCTGGGAGCACTCCGTCGCCACCCGGCTGGGCCTGGGCGCGGCCGTGCGGTACCTGCTCGACCTGGGCCCGGCCGCCGTCTACGCCGCCATCGCCGAGCGCGCCGAGTATCTGCGCAAGGCGCTGGCCGAGATTCCGGGCGTGGATGTGCGCGACCGCGGCATCCAGCACGCGGGCATCGTGTCATTCACCCTGGACGGGCTGGAACCGATCCGGGTGCGCGACGCGCTGGCCGCGGAGTCGATCACCGTGACGGTGAGCCACCGCAGCTCCACCCTGCTGGATATGTCGGCGCGAGAACTGAACTCGGTGGTGCGCGCCTCCCCGCACTGCTTCGTGAGCTTCGAGGATCTGGACCGCTTCGCCGGGGCCGTGCGGGCGCTCGCGTAGATCCTCAGAACCTTCACATACCAGACCGGATCACCCGAAAACGGTTAACAGAGCGGCTCGAAAGCGGGATATTTGAATGCTGGTCCGGCATTCGAGGAGTGTTCTGCTTTGAGCCGCTTCACCGACGAAATGTATGCCACCGCCCGCGTTTCCCAGCGCGGACTGGTGACCGGAGAGCCCGACGCACCGCTGCGTCAGACATGGGCCGAGATCCACGACATCGCACGCCGCATGGCGGGCGGGCTGGCGGCCGCCGGCATCGGCCCCGGCGACGCCGTGGGCGTGCTGGCCGGGATGCCGGTCGATATCGCGCCCGCCTGCCAGGCGGCGTGGATGCGTGGCGCCTCGATCACCATGCTGCATCAGCCCACGCCGCGCACCGACCTTCAGGTGTGGGCCCACGACACCGAGACGGTGCTGGGCATGATCGAGGCGCGGGCGGTGATCCTGGGCGCGCCCTTCGAGATCGCGGAACCACTACTGCGCGAACGCGGTATCACCGTGGTGACCCTGGACGCCATGCGCGCGGGCGCGGCCATCGACCCGGTGCCCACCGGCGAGGACGATATCGCGCTGCAGCAGTTGACCTCCGGGTCGACGGGCTCGCCGAAGGCCGTGCGGATCACGCACGGCAACTTCTTCGTCAACGCCTACGCCATGTTCGACCGGGTGAAGTTCCAGCTCGACGACGACGTGATGATCAGCTGGCTGCCGCTGTTCCACGATATGGGGATGGTCGGATTCCTCAGCGTGCCCATGCAATTCGGCGCCGAGGTCGTATGCGTGACCCCGCTCGACTTCCTGGCCCGGCCCATCCTGTGGGCCGAGCTGATCTCGAAGTATCGCGGGACCGTCACCGCCGCACCGAATTTCGCGTACTCGCTGCTGGGCCGGCGATTACGCAACGCCGACGAGGGCTCGCTGGATCTGAGCAGCGTCCGCTACATGTGGAACGGCGCGGAACCCGTCGACGCCGACACCATGGAGGCGCTCGCCGAAGCCGGTCAGCGTTTCGGCCTCAACCCCGCGGCCCTCACCCCCGTCTACGGCATGGCCGAGACCACCCTCGCCGTCTCGATCCCGGACCCGGGACTCGGCCAGATCCTCGATGTCGTCGACGCCGATCTGCTCGAGGCCCTCGGCAAGGCGGTGCCGGTCCGCGACGCGGAACACCATCACGGGGGCGTCCGCCGCCTGCCCACCCTGGGCTACCTGGTCGACAATCTCGAGGGCCGGGTGGTCGACGCCGAGCGGCAGCCGCTGCCCGCCCGCAGCGTCGGCGTCATCGAATTACGCGGACCCGCGGTGACTTCCGGCTATGTCACCGTCGAGGGCTTCCGCCCCGCCCAGGACGCCGAGGGCTGGCTCGACACCGGCGATGTCGGCTACTTCACCGAGGAGGGCTACATCGTCGTCTGCGGCCGGATCAAGGACGTCATCATCATGGGCGGCCGCAATATCTATCCCACCGATATCGAGCGAGCGGCCTTGCGCGTCAAGGGTGTTCGCCCCGGCAACGCGGTGGCGGTCCGGCTGGACGCGGGCCAGAAGCGCGAGAGTTTCGCGGTGGTGGTGGAATCCAACGATCACCAGAACCCGGCGGAAGTACACCGTATCGAACACGAGATCGTGCACGCGGTGTTCTCGGAGGTCGGGGTGCGTCCGCGCAGCGTGACCGTGCTGGGCCCGGGCGCGCTGCCCAAGACCTCGTCCGGCAAACTGCGCCGTTCGGCCACCGCCACCAGCGTGTCCTGAGACGCGAAGCGCCCCGGGGCTCGAATCACCCTGGGGCGCAATGCGATCGGTGACGACTCGGTGCGATCGCCGAATCAGTGCAGCTGGTTCTGCGCGGTCTCCAGACCCACGCGCAGCAGCAGCTCGACCGCGTCCGCGGTCTGCTCGACGATCACCGGAACCTCTTTGCGTTCCGGCGCGGAGAATGGCTTCAGCACGTAATCCGCGGGATCCTGCCGGCCCGGCGGACGGCCGATGCCGAAGCGGACGCGCAGATAGTCCTTGGTGGTGAGGGCCTGCGAGATCGAACGCAGCCCATTGTGCCCGCCCTCGCCGCCGCCGCGCTTGAGGCGGATCTGGCCGAAGGGGAGGTCGAGTTCGTCGTGCACGACGATCACCTCGGTGGCGGGCACGGAGAAGAATTTGGCCAGCGCCGCGACGGGCCGCCCGGACAGGTTCATGTAGGTGCGCGGCTTGGCCAGCAGCACCTTGCGCCCGTCCAGGCGGGCCTCGAGCAGATCCGCGCCGGACTTCTTGTGCACGGTGAAACGACCGCCGACCCGCTCCGCGAGCAGATCGGCGACCATGAAACCGACATTGTGCCGGGTGCGCTCGTACTCGGATCCGGGGTTGCCCAGACCGACCACGAGCGCGGGCCCGGCTGCCGTCTCTGTCATGGAGAGAATGCCTCGGTTATTCGGAAACCGTTGCGGGAGTAGGGAGTTACTCCGCGGCGGCCTCTTCGGCGGCGCCCTCTTCGGTCTCCTCGGTGGCGGCGGCCGGGGCGGCGATGATGTTGACGATCAGGGCCTCCGGGTCACCGGCGAGGGTGACGCCCTTCGGCAGCTCGATGCCGCCGGCCAGGATCTGGGTGCCGGCCTCGGCGCCCTCGATCGAGACCTCGATGGACTCGGGGATGTGCAGGGCCTCGGCCTCGATGGAGAGGGTGGTGGCGTCCTGAGTGACCAGGGTGCCGGAGGCGGCGTCGCCGACCAGGGCGACGTTCACGTCGGCGGTGACCTTCTCGCCACGACGCACGATCAGCAGGTCGGCGTGCTCGATGTAGCGGCGGATCGGGTGGACGACGACCGACTTGGTCAGCGCCAGCTGCTTCTTGCCGTTGATGTCCAGGTTCAGGACAGCGTTGGTGCCGTGCTCACGCAGGATGGCGGCGAACGCCTGGGCGCTCACGGCCAGGTGCTGCGGCTCCTCGTTGTGGCCGTAGAGGACGGCGGGGACATTGCCGTCGCGGCGGGTACGGCGGGCAGCGCCCTTGCCGAACTCGGTGCGTACGGTGGCTTCGAGAAGGTTGGCGTCGGACATGACTGTCTACTCCCTACGGCTCGTCCGGCTGTAATGTCAGCGTGTCGCCAGGCGACGTGGGCCGCCCTGGCACAGTGGTTGGTCTGCTCGTCGGCGAAGACCAACGTGGACGGCCGAATAGGCCGAGCCGCGTCGATCACGGTGGGCAGCTAGGTGCCACACCCTCGCCGAGACAACCTGAAGACTCTAACACGCTGCCGGTAGGCGCCTGCCGCACCCCCTCGGCGACCGCGATTTCCGCTCTTGTATACGGCAATTTGACACACTAGTATTTCGCATCACTCGGCCCCGCCCCTCGATCCCAATCCTTACCCGATCCCGGGCAATTCGAGGGCATACCGAGAAGCTTGTCCGCCAAGTTAGGAAAACGCTTGATGAAGAACATCCGCCGGGTCGGCTTCAGTGCCGCGGGCATCGCCGCAGTCTCCGCCGCCATCGCGCTCACCGCGCCGATCGCCTCGGCCACCACCAACGACTGCCCCCCTGGCACCACCACGCCGCCGACCACCACCACCCCGCCGAAGACCACCACCCCCTCCACGGGCGGCTTCGACGCGATCATCAAGGCGCTGGGTAGCGGCTCCGCCGCCGCCAACTCGGGCGGTATCGGCGCCGGCGTCGGCAACTGACGGACGGACTTCCCGCTTTCGGTAGCGGAGATCGCTGACCGGTGCTAGGCACAGTCACTGGCACGCTGAGTAGCTTGTCTTCTGAGTGAGGAACAGATTTATGAAGAACATCCGCAAGGCCGGCCTGAGCGCCGCGGGCATCGCAGCCATCTCCGCAACCGTCGCCGTCGCCGCTCCGTTCGCCGCCGCGGACACCACCGTCAACGGTCTGACCGTGGCGGGCAGCGGCTACACGGTGGGCAAGACCTACACGATCACCATCGTCACCGGCTCGCCCAGCGTCAGCGCGAACGTCTTCGACACCACCGGGTCGAACACGGTGTCCGTCGGCACCGCGACCCCGGCGAGTGGCACCGCCACCACGGCCGCCATCAACTGGACCCCGACGTCGGCGGGCACGCACCACCTCACGGTCACCCTCAACGGCGCCGGTCAGTCCGCCACCGTCGGCCCGGTCGACATCACCGTCTCCGCCGCGGCCGAGAACTCCGGCCTCGACACGGGCAGCGCCGCGAGCCTGCTCCAGTCCCTCGGCATCACCGGCTCCAGCGCGAACTCGCGCGTGAGCTGAGACAGCCGAACGGCCGAAACGGCCGGTTACTCGGATTCCGAGTAACCGGCCGTTTCCTTTCTCACCCGACCCCGGGTCCTGTCCCCCCGGCGCGGACTCAGGCGGCCCGCTGCTTGAAAGTGGTTGCGTAGCAATCGACATACGGGCGTCCCGAACGGCTGACGATGTCGGCCATGAGCTCGTCGGTGGCGCGCCGCACGGCCTGCTGGTCGGCGGGCAGGAAATAGCGCGGGTGGCCGAAGGAGATGCCGACCTTGGCCGGGCGCAGGAAGCGGCCCTCGCGCGGATTGACCCGATCGGTGCCCGACAGCACCACCGGGATCACGGGGGCGCCTGTCTGCATGGCCACCCGGATCACGCCGGTGCGGCCCCGGTAGACGCGGCCGTCGGGCGACCGCGTGCCCTCCGGGTGAATGCCCCAGATGCCGCCCGACTCCAGCACGCGCACCGCGGCGGCCAGCGAATCCGAGCCCGCGCTGCCGCCGGTGCGGTCCACCGGGACCTGACCGGTGGCGTTCATGACGAAGCGATTGAGGCGGCCGCGGAACCCGCCCTCGGTGAAGTACTCCTGCTTGGCGATGAAGGTGACCCGCCGGCGCAGCACCAGGCACAGGTAGAGCGAATCCACCACGGCCAGATGGTTGGCCGCGATGATCAGTGGCCCGTCCTTCGGAACATGGTGCAGCCCTTCGATCTTCGGCCGTCCGAGCAGCCGCAGCACCGGCCCCACCAGGATGTGCTTCAGGAGCCAGTACCACATGGAGTCCACCCAACTCTCGCTGTTTCGACGGATGCGTAGACAGTGTCTACTCGTACTTTTGTACCGGACTCGCGTAGACACTGTCTACGAATCCTGGAGAATGTGACGTATGACCGCCGCCGAGCCCCTGCGCGAACGACTCGTCACCGCCGGAGTCGCCCTGCTCGAGGAGGTCGGCGCGGCCGAGCTCGGACTGCGGGCGATCGCCCGGGAGGCCGGGGTCTCGCACGGCGCGCCCCGGCGGCACTTCCCCACCCACAACGCGCTGCTGGCGGCCGTCGCGGCCCGCGGTTACGCGGACCTGCGCGCGGAAATCGACGCGGTGGGCGGGGAAACGCCCGCCGAGCGGGTGCGCCGGACCTGCCTGGCCTATATCCGCTTCGCCACCGCGCGACCGGAGATGTTCACCCTGATGTTCCGCCACGACCTGCTCGAGGGCGCTGGCGGGAACCTGCGGGTCACCTGGTCACTGCCGCTGTTCGCGCGCTGGCGGCAGCTGGTCGCCGACTGCGCGGATCCCGGCGCGGACCAGCGGGCGCCCGGCCCGGAAGACCAGCGAACCGACGAGCGGGCCATCGGCCTGTGGACCCAGCTGCACGGCATCGCGGTGGTGGTCGCCAACCGCAGTATCGAGGCGATCGCGCCCGATACCGATATCGAGACGCTGGTCGGACGGGCCGTGGCCCGGCATCTCGCCCCGGACCCGGACTGACCACCCGTTCGCGGGCCGGACCGGCCGGTCGGGGCGGGTGGCCGGTCGCGTACCCTGGTTCGGTTGCCTCGTCCGCACAAAGGAGTCCCCCCGTGAGTTCCCCGACTGCCAGCGCGACCTCAGCTACCGCCGGTCGGCTGGCCGGTGAGGCGGCGCGGCGGCGCACCTTCGCGGTGATCTCCCACCCGGACGCGGGTAAGTCCACGCTCACCGAGGCGCTGGCCCTGCACGCCAAGGTGATCTCCGAGGCGGGCGCCATCCACGGCAAGGCGGGCCGCAAGTCCACCGTCTCCGACTGGATGGAGATGGAGAAGGCCCGCGGCATCTCCGTCAGCTCGACGGCCCTGCAGTTCGAGTACGGCGACTGCGTCATCAACCTGGTGGACACCCCCGGCCACTCCGACTTCTCCGAGGACACCTACCGCGTGCTCACCGCGGTCGACGCCGCGGTCATGCTCATCGACGCCGCCAAGGGCCTGGAACCGCAGACGCTCAAGCTCTTCCAGGTCGCGCGCGACCGCGGCATCCCGGTCATCACCGTCATCAACAAGTGGGACCGCCCGGGCCAGGCGCCGCTGGAGCTGCTCGACGAGATCGTCGACCGCATCGGCCTGACCCCCACCCCGCTGTTCCTCCCGGTCGGCATCGCCGGCGACTTCCGCGGCCTGCTGCGCCGCGGCGAGGAGGGCGCGGCCACCGAGTACATCCACTTCACCCGCACCGCCGGTGGCGCGACCATCGCCCCGGAGGAGAGCTACACCCCCGAGCAGGCCGCCGAACGCGAGGGCGACGTGTGGACCACCGCGTGCGAGGAGAGCGAACTGCTCTCCGCCGCCGGGCAGGACCACGATCAGGAGCTGTTCCTGGCCGGGCACACCTCGCCGGTCATCTACGCCTCCGCCATGCTGAATTTCGGTGTGCGCCAACTGCTCGAGACCCTCGTGGAGCTCGCGCCGCCGCCGCGCGGGCGCAAGGACATCAAGGGCGAGCCGCGCGAGACCACCGCGCCGTTCAGCGCCGTCATCTTCAAGGTGCAGGCGGGCATGGACACCGCGCACCGCGACCGGCTGGCGTTCATGCGCATCGTCTCCGGCGAATTCGAGCGCGGCATGGTGGTGACCCACGCCCAGACCGGGCGGCCCTTCGCCACCAAGTACGCGCTCACCGTGTTCGGCCGCGAGCGCACCACCGTCGACACCGCCTACCCGGGCGATGTGGTCGGCCTGGTGAACGCGACCGCGCTGGCCCCGGGCCACACGCTGTTCGCGGACAAGAAAGTCGAGTTCCCGCCGATCCCGTCCTTCGCGCCCGAGCATTTCGCCTCCCTGCGCGCCAAGACCGCGGACAAGTACAAGCAGTTCCGCAAGGCCATGGACCAGCTCGACTCCGAGGGCGTGGTGCAGGTGCTGCGCAATGACGCCCGCGGCGATCAGTCGCCGGTGCTGGCCGCGGTCGGCCCCATGCAGTTCGAAGTCGTCACGGCCCGAATGCAATCCGAGTTCAATGTCGCGACCCAGCTCGATCACCTGCCGTATCAGCTGGCGCGGCGCACCGACGCCGAATCGGCCGAGGAGCTCAGCCGCCAGCGCGGAGTCGAGGTCTTCACCCGCACCGACGGCGCGATCCTCGCCCTCTTCAGCGACAAGTGGCGCTTGCAGTACATCGCCAAGGAGATGCCGAAGCTGACCCTCGAACTGCTGGTCGCCGGAACGGAATAGCGCGTCAGCCCAGCGTGCCGGTGCCGTCCGAGCTGGGTTCGGTGCGCGGGGTGTCGGCGGGATCGCGGGCGATCAGCCCCCAGCGGCTCGAGGTCAGGCGCAGACTCGGCAGGTCCGAGAGCGAGAGCACGACCTCGTAGGTGCGTTCGTAGCCGGTGTGCGCGATGCGCCACTGCCCGTCGTCGCAGCGCACGTATCTGTCGGTGTAGAAGGCCGCGCCGCGCAGGAGCATGTTGTGGCCGGGGATGAGCACGGTGTCGGCCAGATACCAGGTGCCGGTCGCGGTGTCGCCGTCGACATCGATCTCCGGGTGGTCGCAGCGGTGTTCGGTGATGACGTGCGGGCCCAGCGTATTGCGCATGAAGGCCAGGAAGGCGTCGCGCGATTCGAACTGGAGGTACTCGCTGTAGGTGGCGGTGGCCTCCGGAATCATGGTGTCGGCGAACTCCTCCCACGCCTTCGTGTCGAGCGCGCGCAGGTAACGGAACTTCAGCCGGCTGATCGCCGCGACGGCATCGGAATCCATACCTTCAACAATCCCATCAGGTGCGGGAAACCTGAGGAAATCGGCACGGATTTGTACCGGATCGCTATCAGCCGGATACCGAGTCAGTTGTTGATCGTGAAGCAGGTGTTGCAGAAGTCCTCGCCGAATTCGGTCAGGCGCAGGCTCTTTCGGACGATCTTGGGGACTCGCCCGGCCTTTTTCAGCGCCTGCTCGACGACGGGCTGCACTTCCAGCACCATGTATCGCGACAAAACGACCGGATCGTCCGAGGTCATGGTGAGACCGAGGCGATTCAGATTGATCAGGTAGTGCCGCGCGCGGTCCGGATAGCGCACGCCGGACTGTTCCGGCACCGAGGTCAGATCCCCCGCGACCAGCTCCGAACCGATGCCCAGCGGCCGGTTGGTGCGCACGTCCACCGACGGCTGCGGCCCCTGCAGCGCCATGAAGCGCAGGATCCGGGCCTCGTCGGGGGCGAGCTGGTCGAGGATGCGGTCGTAGGCCGGGTGCACGTCCTCGGTGAAGTAGACGTCCGCCGAGCGGGCCAGCAGCGCGTCGCCGCGGCGGCGCAGATCCTCGGTGGTGCCCGAGCGGACCAGACCGCCGCCATTGGTGATGGCCTGCTGCGGCGCGCCCATGGGAGTCGGTACGTAGCTGACGATCTCGCGCACCGAACCCTCGGTGACACCCAGCGCGCTGCGCGCGATCGACCGCAGCGCCGCCCCCGTGCGCTCGGCGATATCGGCCGAGGACTCGCCGTCCAGCGCGGCCTGCGTCAGCTGCTTGGTGATCTCGAAGCTGGTGCCGACGGCCCACTCGGTCCCCCGCACCGCGGTGCCGGCCGCCAGCCCGGCGGCCCGGAAGACCCCGCGGATCAGGCGGGCCTCATTGCTGATCTGCCGCTGCTCCACATCGGAACTGCGTTCCACGGCACGAGGTCCCGGACGGGTCACGTCCTGCCCCGGGATCCTGTCTTCCGCCACGTCCATCTCCGAATATCGCCAGGTGAACACAATCGTCCACAGATTATTGCCCCCGACGGACCTGCGGGCACGTTGAACCCATGAGCCAGACGAAGGTTACCCCAGTCCACGTCCGCCGAGTAACGACGCACATGACCCCCAACACGAACGATCAAAGAACGATATGGCTGTGGTCTCCGCCATTCTCGTGGTCCCATCGAGAGAGAGGAACATCGAGCCCGGGCAGTGTGACCGAGATCTCCGACCCAGACACTCCGCCGCTGGACTCGATTCCTGAATAGCCAGTAAGGTCCGAACCGCCGATGGGGTAGTCAACGCCTAAGGCGGTCGTTGCGGGTCGGCAGGAGGGTGTCGCGTGCTAGAGAGTGTCTTCGGGGTGCGTCCGACCCTCCTATTGGAATTGATCACGATTCCGCTGTTCACGGGCGTGATCGGCTATATCACCAACTGGACCGGCGTACTCATGCTGTTCAAGCCGATCCGGTTCCACGGATTCCGGCTGCCCGGTCTGGCCGCCGTGTTTCCGTTCCTGCCCAAACGGATTCAGGTACTGCCGCTGCTGCAGTACGACGGGCGGATCGGCTGGCAGGGCATCGTGCCGTCGCGCGCGGACAAGATGGCCAGCATCGCGGTCGACAAAGGGCTGGCGAAACTCGGGAGCGTCGCGGATTTCTATCGCGAACTGGAACCGGACAAGCTCGCTGAACATTTTGTTGAAATTGCCGATCTTCAGATTCGCGGCATTGTCGAGGACATCCTCAAACGCGAACATCCACAGCTCTGGTACAACCTGCCGACGGGTGTGCGGGAGATGGTCCACAACCGCGTCCGGGAACAGTTGCCGGATATTCTCCGGGAACTCACCGATGAACTCGGCAAGAACATCGATCAGCTGCTGGACGTCAAGTCCATGACCATCCGCTACTTCCAGGCGCGGCCGCAGATGCTGAATTCCGTGTTCCAGGTGCTCGGCGCCAAGGAACTGCGATTCATGCAGAACTTCGGCTTCTACTTCGGCGCGCCGATGGGTCTGGTGCTGGTCGGCATCCTGCACTGGACGCACTGGTCCTCACTGGTCGTGCTGCCCATCGGCGGCGTGATCATCGGCTGGGTGGTCAACTGGATCGGCATCAACCTGATCTTCGAGCCCGCCTACCCCAAGTGGTGGTGCCCGTGGCGGCAGGGCCTCCTGATCAAACGGCAGGACGAGATCACCGAGGGCTACGCGGCACTGGTGGCCAGCGAGATCATGACCGTGGCCAATATCGGCGACGAACTGCTCAACGGGCCGCGCGCCGACCGCACCATGCAGATGCTCACCGACACCCTGCGCCCGGCCGCCGACCGGGCGCTCGGCCCGGCCCGCTCGGTGGTCAAGTTCGCCCTGGGCAGCCGGGAGTACGACACCCTGCAGGACACCCTCACCAACGAGGCGATGACCATCGCGCCCATCGCCTTCGCCGACCCCGCGTTCAACGTGCGGCAGGGCGTCCAGGTGCAGGAGTACATCGCCAAACAAATGTCGGCGCTGCCCCCGCCGGAGTTCGTGGACATGCTGCGTTCGGCCATCAAACAGGACGAATGGCTTTTGTTCGTCCATGGCGGCGCGCTGGGGCTCTTCGCCGGTTACGCTCACCTCCTGATCTTCGGAACAGGAGTCGCCACCACATGGATATGACCGAATCCTCCTCTGGCGAGGACGATCCCGCCGATCCGTCGAAAGTCATCGCCGTTCGCGAGTCCGCACCGCTGCCGGTGCCGCTGGACTCGGGCGAGCGGCGGGGTTCGGCCGGACCGGTGCGCGCCGCCACGGGAGTGGTTCGGGTGGCCATGTCGGCGGCGGTCGAGGCCAGCTTCTGGAGCCTGCACACGGCGCTGGGGGTGACCTCGGTGGTGCTGCGCGGCAGTATGGCCGGGCAGCCGCCGCGCGAGATCCTCTCCGACGCCGGCGCCCAGGTGCGGCATTCGGTCCGGCAGGCGCTCGGCGTGCCCATGCCCGAGGACCTCGAAGCCACACCGGAATCCGGGCACACCGCCCTGTTGCGCGCCCGCGGCGCGGAACTGCTGCGCCGGTCCGCGGACTTCCACGCCGAGGACGACACCCACCATCACACCGCCTACTCGCGCGTCCTGGGCGAACTCGCGCCCGACGAGGCGCGCATCGTGCGGCACCTGTACCTGGACGGGCCGCAGCCCGCGGTCGAGGTGAAGACCGGGCGCGGTTCCTACCGTGGCGTTTTCAATCTGCTGGGCGAGGACGCGGCCCTGCGGTACCCGAACCGGATCGACGAGTACCTGGCCAACCTGGACCGGCTCGGCCTGCTCGACGTGACCCGCGAAGCGCTCGGCAATCCGAATCGGTACCAGCTGCTCGAGGCCATGCCGGAGGTGCGGCGGCTGCTCAAGCGGGCGAGCTTCGGCACCAAGGTGCTCTACCGCACCGTCGAATTGACCTCGTTCGGCGCGGGTTTCGTCCGCACCTGCCTACCGGTTCCGTCACTCGACTCCCCCGCCTCCCCGGGACTTCAGCGGGCGGCTGGGGAGCCGTAACAATCACTGCATCCGTACCTACGTCAGGTGGCGAACCAATTTTGGTCGTACCCGGCGAGTTACCCCGACCGTTACGAAACCAGTTGTCGCCCTGGCATACGCCACGACCGCGAGAGGTGCAAAGGACAGTTGCGGGTCAGGCGTTTTCGGCCAGTTCGAGCCAGCGCTCTTCGGTCGTTTCCTTCTCGGCCTGCACCTGCTTCAGTTCCGCGCCCAGCTTGACCAGTTTGTCGGGCTCGGTGGCCGCTTCGGCGAGGGCCGCGTGCAGCTTGTCCTCACGCTCGGTGAGCTTCTCCAGGGCGCGTTCCAGCTTGGCCAGTTCCTTGCGGGCGGCGCGGTAGGCGGCCGAATCCGTGGCCGGGGCCGCGGAATTCGCGGCGGCGGCCGGAGCCGCGGAGCGGGCCGGGGTGGCGGGACCCCCGGCGAGCGCGGCGCGCCGGCGCAGGTATTCCTCGATGCCGCCGGGCAGGTTGGTGAGCTTGCCGTCGCCGAACAGCGCCCAGGTCGTGTCGCAGATGCGCTCGATCAGGTAGCGGTCGTGGGAGATGACCACCATGGTTCCGGCCCAGCCGTCGAGCATGTCCTCGAGCTGCTGCAGGGTGTCGATGTCGAGGTCGTTGGTGGGCTCGTCGAGCAGCAGCACGTTCGGCTCGGCCATCAGGATGCGGGTGAGCTGCAGGCGACGGCGCTCGCCACCGGACAGGTCGCGGACCGGGGTGCGCTGCTTGGCGGGGGTGAAGCCGAGCCGTTCGGCCAGCTGCCCGGCGCTGATCTCCTTGTCGCCCAGCATCATTCGCTGCGCCACATCCTGGACCGCTTCCAGCACGCGCAGGTCCAGAGGCAGGTCGTCGAGCTCCTGGCGCAGCCAGCCGATCTTGACGGTCTGGCCCTGGATCCGCTTGCCGGACTGCAGCTCCCGCTCCCCCGCGAGTGCGCGCAGCAGGCTGGTCTTGCCGGAGCCGTTCACGCCGACCAGGCCGACGCGTTCGCCGGGCGCGAGCCGCCAGGTCAGGTCCTTCACCAGTTCCCGGCCGTCCGGGAGGGCGAGGGTGGCGTCCTCGAGCTCGATCACCACGCGGCCCAGCCGCTTTCGCGCGAAGGAGGCCAGTTCCACGGTGTCGCGCGGGGCGGGGACGTTCGCGATCAGGGCCTCGGCGGCCTCGATCCGGTAGCGCGGCTTGGAGGTGCGGGCGGGCGCGCCGCGGCGCAGCCAGGCCAGTTCCTTGCGGGCCAGGTTCTGGCGGCGGGCCTCGCTGGCATCGGCTTGGCGGACGCGTTCGGCGCGGGCGAAGATCCAGTCGTTGTAGCCGCCGTCGTAGGTCTCCACCTTGCCGCCCTGCACCTCCCAGGTGCGGGTGGCCACGGTGTCGAGGAACCAGCGGTCGTGGGTGACGACCACCAGCGCGCTGCGGCGGGCGAGCAGGTGCTCGGCCAGCCATTGCACGCCCTCGACGTCGAGGTGGTTGGTGGGCTCGTCGAGGACCAGCAGGTCCAGGTCCCGAACCAGGGCGGCGGCCAGCGCGGTGCGGCGGCGCTCTCCACCGGAGAGGTTGGCGACCGGGGTGTCCATGCCGAGGTCGGCGATGCCGATGCCCTCGACCACCGACCGGATGCGGGGGTTGGACGCCCATTCGTGCTCGGCGACGCCGTCGGTGCGCTGATCCTCGGCCAGGCCCGCGAGCACGACGTCGCCGACGGTCGCGTCCTCGGGGAGGACGCCACGCTGGGTGACGACCGCCATGCGCAGGAATCCGGCGCGGCTGACCCGGCCCGAATCCGGTTCCTCGAGTCCGGTCAGCACCTCGAGCAGCGTGGTCTTGCCGCCACCGTTCAGACCGACGACACCGATCCGCTCCCCCTCCTGAACCCCGAGGGACACCTTGTCGAGCAGCGGCTTGACGCCGAAGCTCTTGGAGACGGTTTCCAGGTTGATCAGGTTGGCCACGGGACTGTGCCGCCTCTCCGGGTCTTTATACGAACCGTAAGAGCCTACTCACCTGCTGTCGCGGACCGGCGGTCACATAGCGGAGACCCCGCCCGTACCCGGCGAGCTACCCCGCAGCTCACGAAATCAGTTGTCGCCCACGATGCGGCGGGCGCCCGGGACCGGGCCGTGGGCGGTGCGGACGCTGCGGGCGACGCCCGCGCCCGCGAGCTCGGC